>JAWOAO010000476.1:0-10427 GCA_046498485.1 Marinobacter sp.
TTCACAACTGTTATAAAATTGTCGATGCGCTGGTTACGGGCAATGGTGAAGATCCAGGTGGAGGCTGCGGCCTTGCGCCAGTCGTAAAGACAGGAACGGCGCCAGATCGAAATGAACACTTCCTGTACCAACTCTTCGGCATGATTCGCCATGCCGTTGGAGATGGCGTAGTACTTGATCTGTGGGGCGAAGTGCTCGAACAGAGAGTGATAGGCCGCTCTGTCCTGAGTTTTGCCTACTTTTTCCAGCAAAGGGCCCCATGGGTCTTTCCGACCCTCGGGCTTTGATGGCTGCTGGTCCAGTGTTGTCACCGGGCGCTCCTTGACAGTCGCATGATTTGAACTTGCTATAGTCATTATCATTCTAAGCACTCGCCGCAGATTTGTCAGTTGAGTTATGTACGCCTTGTTGCAATAACTGGATTGCCAAAGCACAAAAATTGTTTTTGACTCAACCGTTGCAGCAGGACGGGCCTGACCGAGCGCTACTCTTCCAGATAGGTGTAACCTTCCAGGCCTGCTCTAAGCTCTTCCAGTAACTGCGCCTGTGTTTCCGGGTCCAGGGTGCTGGCGACAAACTTGCTCCGGTAGGCGGCCAGCAGATTGTCAGGCTCAAAGTTCACGTACCGCAGCACCTTGGCCACGGTGTCGCCGGTGATTGGCGTGCCGATGTCGCATTCACCCTGGGCGTTCATGCGGACATCCACCGAATGGGTGTCGCCGAACAGGTTGTGCATGTCGCCCAGTATTTCCTGATAGGCGCCGGTCATGAAAAATCCCATCAGCAAGGGTTCGCCGGGTACATCTTCCGGCAGGGGCAGGGTGGTCTCGATGCCCTGGCCATCAACATACTGGTCAATGCGACCATCGGAATCGCAGGTGATGTCCTGAATCACCGCCCGCCGGTTCAGGGGCCGGTCCAGACCGTTGATCGGCATCACCGGGAAGATCTGGTCAATGCCCCAGACGTCCGGCAGCGACTGGAACAATGAAAAGTTCACGAACAGCTTTTCAGCCAGTTTTTCATTGAGCTCGTCGATAATCTCCCGATGGGCCCGGTTGGCACTGTCGAGCTGGTCCCGCAGCAACCGGCAACAGCAGGTGTAAAGTGTTTCGGCCTGAGCCCGTTCCAGCAGCGACAGCAAGCCGTGGGCAAACTGCGCGTGTACATCGGCCATGGCATGCAGGACGTCGTGGTAGATTTCAGCCAGTGAGCGGGGCGAATGTTCATCCTGCAGGCTTCCCAGGTCCCGCCACAGGTCCGCCAGCGGAGCTGGCGCATTGTTGGCCGGCGCTACGGGCTCCCGGTGATCCGGCGTCTCCTGGTCGATCACATTGGTCACCAGCACCGAGTGGTGGGCGGTGAGTGCCCGCCCGGATTCACTGATCAGATCCGGGTGCGGGATGCCCTGCCGGTCGCACTCCGCCTGCAGCACATGCACCACGTTGTAGGCGTATTCAAAAACGCTGTAATTCATCGAGCAACTGCTGCGGGAGCGGGTGCCTTCGTAGTCCACGCCCAGACCACCGCCGATATCGACGGTGCCAATAGGCGCCCCCAATTGACGCAGTTCGGTATAAAAGCGGGCACATTCGCGCAGGCCGGTCTGGATGTCCCGGATATTGGCAATCTGTGAGCCCAGGTGGAAATGCAGCAATTGCAGAGTATCCAGTGCATTCGCCTGCTTCAGGGTGTCGATCACATCCAGCACCTGGCTGGCGGACAGGCCAAACTTGGACTTCTCACCTCCGGTATTCTGCCAGTTGCCTTTGCCAATGGTGGCTAACCGCGCGCGCACCCCAATCAGCGGTGACACGCCCAGGCGTTTGGCCTGGTCCAGAATCAGCGGCAGCTCGGACTGCTTCTCCACCACAATGAACACCCGATGTCCCAGCTTCTGGCCAATCAGGGCCAGGCGGATGTATTCACGGTCTTTATAGCCGTTGCAGACAATGACTGAGCCAGGTTGATGGGCCAGCGCCAGCACCGCCATCAGTTCCGGTTTGCTGCCTGCCTCCAGCCCCACCTGGCCGGCGGATGCGGCCGGTTCGGCGGCCAGCAGCTCCTCCACCACCCGGCGCTGCTGGTTTACCTTGATCGGATAGACCGCGGTGTACCGGCCCTGATAACCCTGTTCGCGGGTAACCTTGTTAAATGCCCCGCACAGCTTGTTGACCCGGTCATGCAGAATGTCGGTAAAGCGGATCAGCACAGGCAGGGCGATGCCGGCGTCGGTCAGCGAGCGGGTCAGGCCTGGCAGGTTGATGCGCGCCGCGGTGCGGCCCCGATCCGGGCAAATCTCCACTTCGCCCTGGCCGTTGACTGCAATATAGCCGTCACTCCATTGGGCGATGTTGTATACCTTGTGGGCAGGTGATGCGGTGGTTTCAGCCATTATTGCTATCCTGTCAGGAAACCCGGGGCGGCCAGCAGGCCGTTTACAGGCTGCATTGTAGGAGTTGACCGGTGCCCCTACAATACGCCCCTTTCAAGATGTCCGGGCACGTAGCAGCGGCACACAGTGGGAGACAGACATGACAGCATTGAACGAAGGCTGGTTTACCGAGGTATTCCAGGATCAGGGCACGGCCTTTTCGCTGCAGGTAAAGGGCAAGCTTCACGAGGAGCAGACCCCGTTCCAGAAGCTCGAAATCTATGAAACCGAAACCTTCGGCAACCTGATGGTACTGGACGGCTGCGTGATGCTGACCGCCCGCGACAACTTCCTGTATCACGAGATGATGACCCACCCGGCCCTGTTCACCCACAAAGATCCGAAAAAGGTGGTCATTGTCGGCGGCGGCGATTGCGGTACGCTTAAAGAAGTGCTCAAACACCCGAGCGTCGAAGAAGCCTGGCAGGTAGAAATCGACGAGCGGGTAACTCGCATGTCCGAAAAGTATTTCCCGGAACTGTGCGAAGCCAACGACGATCCCCGTGCCAACTTCTTCTTTGGTGACGGCATCCAGTGGATGCGGGAGATCGAGCCGAACAGTATTGATCTGATCATCATCGACAGCACCGATCCGGTCGGCCCGGCCGAGGGTTTGTTTGCCCTGGATTTCTACCGGGATGCTCTGGCGGCGCTGAAAGAAGGCGGCATTATTGTGCAGCAGAGCGAATCGCCGCTGCTGCACACCCATACCATCATCAAGACTATTCACCAGGACATGCGCAAAGCCGGCTTTGGTCACGTCCAGACACTGCCATTTCCCCAGCCGGTTTACCCTACCGGATGGTGGAGCTGCACCATGGGCAGCAAAGAAAACCCGTTGAAGTATTTCCGCGAAGAAGACGCCAGCGATCGCCCGTTTGTCACCCGGTATTACAACCGCGGTATTCACCACGGCGCTCTGGCGATGCCGCAGTTCATGGTGGATGCGCTGGAAGATGAGGTGCGCCCGCAAGAGGGTTAAAGTGCTGGCTGTCAGCGATTCAACATAAAAAAGGGGTGCCGGTTTCGGCACCCCTTTTTTGTTATCGTGTTGCCAGAGACTTACTTGGTGGCGACAAACTCCGGATAGGCTTCCATACCACACTCCGACAGATCGATGCCTTCGTACTCGTCTTCCTCGGATACCCGAATGCCGATGACGGCTTTCAGGATGCCCCAGACAATCAGGCTGGTCACAAACACCCAGACGAAGATGGTCAGGGCGCCGATGATCTGACCACTGAAGCTGGCATCGCCATTGGTGATCGGCACCAGCAGCAGTCCCAACAGGCCACAGACGCCGTGCACCGAGATGGCACCCACGGGATCGTCAATGCGCAGCTTGTCCAGGGTCACGATGGCCATGACCACCAGTAGGCCGCCGAACGCACCAAAAATGGTCGCCAGCAGCGGAGTCGGGGTATCGGGGCCTGCCGTAATGGTGACCAGGCCGGCAAGTGCACCGTTCAGCAGCATGGTCAAATCCGCTTTGCCAAACATCAGGCGAGCAAGAATCAGGGCGCCGAGACCACCGCCGGCCGCTGCGGCATTGGTGTTCATGAACACGATGGCGACGGCGTTAGCCGACTCGGCCGACGCTGTTGCCAACACCGAGCCGCCGTTGAAGCCGAACCAGCCCATCCACAGAATGAAAGTGCCCAGTGTCGCGAGTGGCAGGTTGGCGCCAGGGATGGCACGAATCTCACCATTCGGGCCGTATTTGCCTTTGCGTGCACCGAGTAACAACACCCCGGCGAGAGCCGCCGCCGCACCGGCCATGTGGACAATGCCAGAGCCGGCAAAGTCACTGAAGCCCAGGTCGCCCAGGTTGTACATGCCGAAGACAGACTCGCCGCCCCAGGTCCAGGCACCTTCCATCGGGTAGATGAAGCCGGTCATCACCACTGCGAAGATCAGGAATGCCCACAGCTTCATACGCTCAGCCACGGCACCGGATACGATGGACATGGCCGTGGCCACGAACACCACCTGAAAGAAGAAGTCGGCTGATGGGGCATAGGTTGACGCGGCCTCATAGACGAAGCCTTCCTCGACGCCTATATCAGTGATGCCGCTCAGGAAGATTCCGCCCTGATACATGATGGCGTAGCCGCACACCATGTACATGGTGCACGCGACTGCGTACAAGGCGACGTTTTTAGTCAGAATTTCAGTGGTGTTTTTTGAGCGCACAAGACCGGCTTCGAGCATGGCAAAGCCTGCTGCCATCCACATGACAAATGCGCCACAAATGAGGAAATAAAAGGTATCTAGTGCAAACTGTATTTCAAAGACAGTGCTTTCCATTGGAGTCCCTCCGCACAAGGCTCTCAGGTATTTAATTTTTTGCGTTGGCTGGTTGCCCAGTCAGTCTGGTGTCAGACCGCTTCTTCGCCGGTCTCGCCCGTCCGGATTCGGATGGCTTGTTCCAGTTCTGTCACAAAAATTTTGCCGTCACCGATTTTGCCGGTATTGGCTGCCTTGGTTATGGATTCGATGACCTGGTCCAGCAGGTTGTCGCCAATGGCAACTTCCACCTTGACCTTGGGCAGGAAATCGACCACGTATTCCGCGCCACGGTACAGTTCTGTGTGGCCTTTTTGCCGCCCGAAGCCTTTGACTTCAGTAACGGTTACGCCTTGTACGCCAATCTCGGATAGTGCCTCACGGACATCATCCAATTTGAAAGGCTTGATGATCGCTGTCACAAGTTTCATTGCTTTCTCCTTGGTAAAGCCGTCCCAACAGTGTGGGCCCACCGGCCGGTTGTTGAGTTCGGGATGCTGCCTTCTCGCACATCAATTGTGCGGATTGCGTACGAGGGCTGTAGCATCGGGTGTGCCAACGCAAAAAAATACATTTAAATCAACATCATAAATATTGTGCGCGCCAGAATGGCGCAATAACCTGCACCATAACAGGGCGTTACGCCTGGTAATGTGTCAAAACAGAGCACTGTCCGGACGCCTGGTCACCAATATTATAATGCCGACCGGGTACAGTATGGCAGGGGCTGCGGTGTGATACACTCCCGCAACGACTGTTATCGGCGCGGCCAATGGTCTGATAACGCCGGTAAACTGACTTTTATAGAGGTGTCGCATGAAAGGTCCACAGGATTTTCTGGCTCAGTTGCAGGGTCAGTTTGGCCAGTTTGTTCCCGACATGGCGCGGGCCGCCCGGGACGATTTCGAGACTCAGGCCAGAGCAACGGTGATGGCGGTGATGTCGAAACTTGAACTGGTCACCCGTGAAGAATTTGATGCCCAGCAAGCGGTGTTGATGAAAACCCGGGAAAAGGTTGAGGCGCTTGAAAAGCGTGTGGCCGAGCTGGAACAACAACGTCTGTCGTGATCCGCTGATCGGGCCGGAGCGCAGGATGCACTCACCGGCCTTTAAGCTCAGGCATTGCCAAGGAAGGTCGTCATGCTTGCTATTGTCCATTCCCGCGCCAGTATCGGTGTGTCTGCCCCGGAAGTTACCGTCGAAGTGCACCTGTCCGGTGGCCTGCCTGCGCTCTCGATCGTTGGCCTGCCCGAAACCGGCGTGCGCGAGAGTAAAGACCGGGTGCGCAGTGCTCTGCTGAATGCCGGCTTCGAGTTCCCTGCTCGTAGAATCACCATCAATCTTGCCCCTGCCGATTTGCCCAAAGAAGGTGGCCGCTTTGACTTGCCGATCGCGCTGGGCATTCTGGCCGCCTCTGGCCAGATTCCGGGCGAAAGCCTCAAAGATCTTGAGTTCATCGGTGAGCTATCCCTTGATGGTGCTTTGCGCCCTTTGAAAGGCGTGCTGCCAGCGGTATTGGCGGCACGGCAGGCGGGTCGCTCGCTGTTGCTGCCGCAAGACAACGCCGAAGAAGCTGCCCTGGCCAGTAACGGTGACGTGCTGGCGGCCAGCCACATTCTGATGGTGTGCGAACACCTGGCGGGTCGGGCCAGACTGGTGCCCCTGGTGCGGGCGGATTCGGCCGCCGACGCAGGCCCGGGCTCCGATGCCGCGGATCTGGCCGACGTTCGCGGCCAGCAGGTACCCCGGCGAGCGCTGGAAGTGGCAGCCGCGGGCGCTCACAATCTGCTGTTGTTCGGTCCTCCGGGCACCGGTAAAAGCATGCTGGCGAGCCGGTTGCCCGGCATTTTGCCGGCACTGGACGACACCTCCGCCATGGAAGTGGCCAGTGTTCACTCCGTTGCCGGGCTGCCGCTCAAGTCCGGCGGCTGGCGCCAGCCGCCGTTCCGGGCGCCACACCATACCGCGTCGGCAGTGGCGCTGGTGGGCGGTGGCGGCAGTCCAAGACCCGGTGAAATCTCTCTGGCCCACCGAGGCGTGCTGTTCCTCGACGAACTTCCGGAGTTTGAGCGTCGGGTTCTGGAAGTGCTGCGCGAACCCATGGAAACCGGCGAGATCACCATCAGCCGTGCGGCCCGGCAAGTCACTTTTCCGGCCCGCTTTCAGGTGGTCGCCGCGATGAACCCTTGCCCCTGTGGTTACAGTGGTCATCCGGCCATCGAGTGCCAGTGCACGCCCCCGCAAATCATGCGTTATCGATCAAAAATATCCGGGCCCTTGCTGGACCGTTTTGATCTGCACGTCGAGGTGCCCGTGCAATCAGGGGCGGTGCTGTTGGGCGCCGGCGAAGCCGGAGAGCCAAGCGCCAGCGTGCGGGCAAGGGTACTGCAGGCCAGGGCCATGCAGACCGAGCGCGGTGCACTGAATGCCGACCTGGCGGGACGAGCGCTGGATAATGCCTGTCGTCTCGATGCCGACAGCGAACGGTTACTGACCAACGCGATGGAAAAACTGGGCCTGTCGGCCCGGGCTCTGCACCGGATCTTGCGGGTTGCCCGCACACTGGCGGACCTTGAGGGCCAGCCGGTGCTTACCCGGAACCATCTGGTCGAGGCGCTGGGCTATCGGCAACTGGATCGTCAGCATGGGCACAATTCGGTTGTCTCCTCCTGAGCTGACAGACTCTGGTAAACTGGTCAGTAACTTTCCGATAATCAGATCCGCATTGACGGTTGAGGACGACAGATGACTGACCAGAATGACCCCCAGGACGCCTCCGGAGACAACCCGGTCACGACCCGCCGTGGTGTGCGCAGTTTTGTGTTGCGCCAGGGCCGGATGACCGAAGGTCAGAAAAAAGCCTATGAACGCAGCTGGCCCAAGTATGGCCTGAGCCGGGACAACGGCATGATCGACCCCCGGGAAGTATTTGGCCGGGACAGCATGCTCAATCTCGAAATCGGTTTTGGCATGGGCAAATCGCTGGCGGACATGGCCGAAGCGGCCCCGGAACAGGACTTTATCGGGGTGGAAGTGCATTTGCCCGGGGTCGGTGCTCTGCTGAAAGAAGTGGAAGACCGCGGGTTAGAGAATGTTCGTGTCTATAACATCGACGCCAACGACGTCATCGATCTGTGCCTGCCGGACGCCAGCCTGGACCGGGTGATGGTGTTCTTTCCGGACCCATGGCACAAGAAGAAGCACCATAAGCGGCGCCTGATCCAGCATGAATTTGTTCAGCGGATTCGTCATAAATTGCGGGTGGGCGGCATTCTGCACCTGGCGACCGATTGGGAAAACTACGCTGAATACATGACGGAAGTGATGGCCGACTCCGAGGGCTTTGCCAATACTCAGGAGCAGGGTGGCTTCTCACCGCGCCCGGTGGAACGCCCGATCACCAAGTTTGAAAAGCGTGGGGAAAATCTGGGGCATGGCGTTTGGGATCTGTTGTTCTATCGCACCAACTGAGCCGGCCCCGACGGCGCCCTCTCAGGATGACTGGCTGAGGGGGCGGCGTCGGGCGGCCCGGATGATGACCAGTCCCGCAACCCCCAGCACCAGCCCGGTAAACTTGATCAGTGCCAGCATGGTAGCGGTCATGCTCATGGAGTCGGTGGGCGGGCTCAGGTTGTTCAGCAATACGATGTTTTCGGCAACGTCGCTGACGCCTGCAATCACGAACAGAACACGCACCCAACGAGCCACCATTCGCTCCCGAATGCCTGGCCGGTCGCGGGTGAAGTGTCGGGTCAGCTGCAGCAGCGCGGCCAGATAGGCCGCGATAAACAGGAAATCCAGCCACAGTGAAAGCTGAGCCCAGAGCAGCCCGCCGTGGCGCCAACTGCGGATGATCGCATAAGATTGTTCGGCGGTGCCGGCTAACTGAAAGCTGACGATGCCTTGAGGCGCTGACGTCGTGCGCAGGGGCTGGTTGAGTGCCATCAGCACCAGAAACAGCGCCACCGCCACCACGATGGAGATTTTCATGGGCAGGCGCATGGCGCGGGGCCGGGGTGCCGGAGAGTGCTGAGCTGAGTCCATCAGAGAAAATGTTCCAGCAAGCTGTTCAGATAACGCTGGCCCTGCTCCGTCGCCTGAATGCGATGGGGGAACAGCAGATGTTTGTTGCGCAACTGTTCAAGTTGTACCGCAACGGACGACAAGGGTAAACCTGTGTGGTTTAGATACAAATCCTCCGATGTACCCTGTTTCAGCCGTAATACGTTCATCATGAACTCCAGGGCTCGCTCTTCCGGCTCGATGTCTTCGCTGCCGGCGGTTCGGGAGCCGATGCGGTTCAGGTAAGCCTCCGGCTGCCGGGTCTTCCAGTAACGCCGGATGCGCCCGTCCGCCAGGCTGATCTTGCCATGACCACCGGCGCCCAGCGCCAGATAATCGCCGAACCTCCAGTAGTTGAGGTTGTGGCGGCTTTCCGAGCCGGGCAAGCTCCAGGCCGACACTTCGTAGTCGGTGAACCCCGCCGTGCGTAGCAAGCTGCCACCTTGCTGATAGATATCCCAGAGCCGGTCGTCATCCGGCAACGCTGGCGGACGCGAGAAAAACTCGGTATTTGGCTCGATGGTCAACTGATACCAGGACAGGTGGGCCGGGCGATGGGAAAGCGCCTCGCGCAGGTCCGTCAAGGCCTGTTCCGGAGTCTGGCCGGGCAGACCATGCATCAGATCGATGTTGAAGTTATCAAATCCGGCTGACCGGGCGGCTTCGATGGCCTGATGCGCCATGGTCTGGTCATGAATTCGGCCAAGAGCCTGCAGCTGTTCGGGTTGAAAGCTTTGCACCCCGATCGACAGCCGGTTGATGCCGGCCTCACGAAAATGCTCGAACCGACCGGCTTCCAGTGTGCCGGGGTTGGCTTCCAGGGTGATTTCGGCGTCTGCTGCAAAGGCCAGCCTCTGGCGCAAGTGCGCAAACAGCTTCTGGTAAAAGGTTCCGCTCATCAACGAGGGTGTTCCGCCGCCGACAAAGACGCTGTCGATCGGGCGATCGCGAACAAAACCGAGGTCATGATCGAGATCTTCCAGAATCGCGTTCAGATAGGCCGTTTCCGGGATGTCACCCTGAATGGCGTGGGAGTTGAAGTCGCAGTAGGGGCACTTGCGCACGCACCAGGGCACGTGGATGTAGAGGCTCAGTGGCGGGGACACCGCCACAGGAATGATGGCGCTCACGCCTCCGCCCGAAGTTGTTCCAGCAAGCCGGCCAGGGCCCGGCCCCGGTGACTGACCTTGGCTTTCTGTTGGCGGGTCAGCTCGGCGGCACTGCAGTGGTATTCCGGCGACCAAAACACCGGGTCGTAGCCGAAGCCAGCGTCACCCCGTGGGCTGGTCAGAATCTGCCCGGGCCAGCGGCCATGGCAAATAATCGGCGTCGGGTCATCGGCGTGCCGAAGATAGACCAGCACGCAGTGGAACTGCGCACTGCGCTGGTCTGCGGGTATTTGCTGCATGGCCGCGAGCAGGGCCTGAACATTGTCGGCATCGGTGGCGTTGTCACCGGCATAACGGGCCGAGCGCACACCCGGCTGGCCATTCAGGGCGTCTACCGCCAGACCGCTGTCGTCGGCCAATGCCGGCAGGCCCGTCACCCTGGCGGCATGACGGGCCTTCAGAATGGCGTTTTCGACAAAGGTGACGGCGGGCTCTTCGGCCTCGCTGACCCCCAGTTCGCCCTGGGCCACCGGTTG
>JAWOAO010000345.1:0-8502 GCA_046498485.1 Marinobacter sp.
GCACTGGCATCGATGCCATGGTGCATGCGATCGAAGCCTTCGTGTCCACCGGTGCAGGTCCGCTGACCGACACCAACGCGCTGGAAGCGATCAGGCTGATTAACCGCAACCTGGAACCGCTTAACCACGGCTCGGCAGAAGACCGTTTCAGGCGGATAGCCGAAGCGATGGAAATTGATACCCGGGGAATGTCGAGCCCGGAGGTCAAAAAAAGACTCATGACCAGAATTGTCACGCTAATTGAGAATGCTCTGCACGGCATCTTTCAGGCCAACCTGCGAGGTGGAATTATTGCAGCAAACCCCGCGATGGCACGAATCTGCGGCTATGCCAGCACTGAAGCTCTGACCAGTGAAGTGTTTCGTTTGAGGGAACAGCTGTTCTGCAAGTCCGCAGAATTTGATTCGCTGCGTCAGGCGCTGCTTGATGGAGGCAGCCTGAGCCTGCGGGAAACCTGTCTGCGCCGCCGGGATAATACGCCGGTGGCGGTCGCCATTACCATGCTACGTCGCCCCGACCTCGGTCCCGAGATGGTGGAAGCGTTTGTAGCCGACATCACCGAAAGACATCAGGCCCGTGAGAAACTTCAGCAGCTCAATGCTGATCTGGAACGTCGCGTTGAAGACCGCACCGAGGAACTCCAGAACGCTAATGTGGTGTTGCGTTACCAGATTGAGCAGCGTGAAAAAGTCGAGCGGGAGCTGGTGGTGGCGGTAAATGCCGCCCGGGAAGCTATCGAGAGCAAAGACAAATACCTGGCGGCTGCCAGTCACGACCTGTTACAGCCCCTCAACGCGGCCCGCCTGCTGGTGTCTGCGTTGGAAGAGAGTTCTTTGCCTGTCGCTGAGAGCAATATCGTCTCAAGGGTCCAACGTTCCCTTGAGAGTGCCGAAGATCTGCTGACGGACCTGCTTGACATCTCCAGGCTGGATCAGAAGGCCATGAAACCGGAGCAGGTGGGGGTCGACATCGGGGACCTGATGCGGAATCTGGCGGAAGAGTTTGAGCCGCTGGCTGAAAACGCTGAACTTGACTTCCGGCTGCGGGCGGGTGAGGGGAGAGTAATTACTGACCCGCGCATGCTGACCCGAATTCTTCGAAATCTGCTCAGCAACGCCTTTCGATATACGCGAGAGGGTGGCGTGCTGTTTGCAACTCGCCGCCGTAGCCACGGCCTGGAAATCGGCGTATGGGACAGCGGGGTAGGTATTGAAGCGGAGAAGCTGGCGGACATTTTCAGGGAATTTCACCAGATTCTCCCCAAAGGGACTGGTGGCCGTCAGGGCGTTGGTCTGGGACTTGCCATTGTGGACCGGATGGCGCGGGTGTTGGGTTATGAAGTTCGAGTGGTGTCCCGGTATGGCAAAGGCTCATGTTTCACTATCACCTTGCCGCAGCAAGCCTCGGCACCTTTGCCAATGCCTTTTGTTGCCATTCATCAGGTTGCAAAGACGTCGCTTGAAGGACTTCGGGTTCTGGTCATTGATAATGAAAATGTCGTGCAGGACAGTATGAGGGCGCTGCTGGATCGCTGGGGATGTGAGGTGGTCACGGCCGGAAGTTCAAAAGAAGCCATCGCTCGCTGCCAGGATACGGATATCATTCTTGCAGACTACCATCTGGATGATAACCACACTGGATTTGAGGCGATCTACCACATACGTTGCCATCTCGGTCGGGATATTCCGGCAGCCATTCTGACCGCTGACCGCAGTGATGAAATCCGCAGGCTTGTTTCCTCACAGTGTATGCCAATACTCAATAAGCCGGTTAAGCCAAACCGGCTGCGGGCTCTGGTTACCGGGCTCATCAGCAACCGGCTCCAGCTGTAGCCGTCCTCAATCATGCTGCTTTTGTTGTTCGGTTTTTCTTCAGCCAATAATTCGCACAGAGCCATAATCAGGAAGTCGTGATGAATCCGGGTGTCGATCCGGGCTGCGTTCGGCTGAACGATCCGGTGCAGTAGATTGCCTGACTGTTCGTTGGCGTCGTCCGTTACGGCAGTGCACCTCTGTGGTGCGCTTTTTTGTTTGCCATATTTCGATAACGCCTCATAGCGCTTGCTACTACATTAGAAGCATTAGCAAATTGCATTCCGGATCCAACGGAAGGCAGTTTTCAACTTCCGATGACAGAGGCAAGGGGTCTATGTCCCACCAATACACCTACCAGATGGGCACGCGGATCTGGTCATTCCGAAACTTGGGCGATGTCCTTGCGAAGGCGACGCCTGCGAGATCAGGTGACCGGCTGGCAGGCGTGTGCGCTTCGAGCGCGGAAGAGCGAGTAGTCGCCCAGATGTGCTTGGCGGAGATCCCGTTACAGCGTTTTTTGAACGAAGCGCTGGTGCCTTATGAATTGGACGAAATAACTCGGCTAATCCTGGATGATCACGACACGGAGGCGTTCAAGCCAATTGCCCACCTGACGGTTGGTGATTTCAGGAACTGGCTGCTGAGCGATCATGCGACCCCGGATGTGCTAAGAGCGCTTCGCTCAGGGCTGACACCTGAAATGGTCGCAGCAGTGTCCAAGTTGATGCGTAATCAGGACCTGATTCTGGTGGGGCGCAAGTGTGAGGTCTTGACTGGCTTCAGAAACTCGATCGGATTGAAGGGCCATCTTTCAACCCGCCTCCAACCCAATCATCCCACTGATGATGTGACAGGCATCGCGGCTAGCATTTTGGATGGACTTCTATATGGCAATGGGGATGCTGTGATCGGCATCAATCCCGCCACGGACAATATTAGCCAGGCCATCAAGCTCATGCAGCTGATGGACGAGGTGATCCAGAAATATGAGATCCCTACCCAGTCCTGCGTATTGACGCACGTGACCAACACCTTGGAAGCGGTTGAACAGGGAGCGCCAGTCGATCTGGTTTTCCAGTCCATCGGTGGTACAGAGGCAACCAACCGGAGTTTTGGTTTTGACCTTTCCACTCTCAGAGAAGCACAGGATGCCGCGTTGTCACTGAATCGGGGCACGGTCGGCAACAACGTTATGTATTTCGAAACCGGGCAGGGCAGCTCCCTGTCAGCTAACGCCCATCATGGTCTTGATCAACAGACCTGTGAGGTAAGGGCCTATGCGGTTGCCCGCAAGTTCAACCCCCTGTTGGTTAACACGGTTGTTGGCTTCATCGGGCCCGAATATCTGTTTGACGGCAAGGAGATTATACGTGCCGGGCTTGAGGATCACTTCTGCGGCAAGCTGCTCGGTTTACCCATGGGCTGTGATATTTGCTACACCAACCATGCGGAAGCAGACCAGAACGACATGGACAACCTGCTGACCCTGCTGAGTGTGGCTGGATGCACCTTTATCATGGGAATTCCGGGTTCGGATGACATCATGCTGAACTACCAGACCACGTCGTTCCACGATGCCCTTTACGCGCGCCGCGTACTCGGACTTCGGCCCGCGCCAGAGTTCGAGCAATGGCTTAAACGCATGCGTATTTTTGAGAATGGCGATCGTTTTGAGCCCAGCGAGTCCTTGCCTGAAGTGTTTGGTTCCGCGCTGCGGACAATTTCCGGGAGGATTAAGCATGTCTGAGAAACGTCCCGTCGTTCATGATAATTCCTGGCGCAAACTCCGGCAGTTCACGGACGCCCGAATCGGGCTAGGGCGTGCGGGAATCAGCTTACCAACTGAGGAGTTACTGCAGTTCCAGTTAGCTCACGCTCAGGCGATCGACGCTGTGCATTTGCCATT
The DNA here is from genome assembly GCA_046498485.1 of Marinobacter sp. Taxonomy (GTDB): domain Bacteria; phylum Pseudomonadota; class Gammaproteobacteria; order Pseudomonadales; family Oleiphilaceae; genus Marinobacter. The sequence continues at coordinate 3,721 of JAWOAO010000345.1, forward strand.
GAACGTACCCAAGCTCCAGTCTGACTTGGTTTCTGCAGGCATTCTTGGTGAAGAGAATGAGGCTCTGGTACTCAAGAGCCAGGCGACAGATCGCGCGACTTATCTTCAAAGGCCTGACCTCGGCAGGGTCTTATCAAAGCCGTCCCGAAAAAACCTTTCTAACGTGACACCAGCTGATAATGAGAAGCCGGACCTGGCAATCGTCCTTGTCGATGGATTGTCATCTTATGCGGTACAGATCAACGCAGTGGCCCTGTTAATTCAGTTGCTCTCGGATCTCAGGAGTGATGCCAACCCATGGCGAATGGCGCCGCTCGCCATTGTTGAGCAGGGGCGCGTTGCTATTGGTGACGAGATTGGCGCCTTGCTCGGGGCCAGAATGGTCCTGGTGCTGGTGGGTGAGCGCCCCGGCCTCAGCTCGCCGGACAGTCTAGGGGCTTATTTAACCTGGCAGCCGCGTATTGGCCGCCCTGATGCCGACCGCAACTGCATCTCGAACATACGTCCAGCAGGACTCAGCTATTCCAACGCCAGCCAACGACTCCTCTATCTGATTCGGGAGGCCTCCCGGCGACAGCTTTCCGGAGTGGCACTCAAGGATCGGACTGAAGAGGTCGTGATCGACCAACCGAAAGACAACAAAAACTTTCTCACTCAATGAGTTTGGTGAATATCCAGGAGATTGCACATGACTAAAAGTGTTGATAAGGAATATTTGGCCAAGCGCCAACTCAATACATTTGGGGGCTCACAGGCCGCAGTCGCCGCAGCGACTGCGGCCCTAGATATATTGGAAAAGGAGCCTCTGCAGTAAAATGCCCCTGCTGTGGGGGAGTACTTGAAGGATTTGCCCGTCGACATAGCGTCACGCCATGCGTGTATCGGGTAAGTACGAGGTGCCGGGTTGTTTATCGGCGTGGACATTATTAGCGAGGTTGAGTCAGGACAACCTGATGCCGACGAGGCGAGCTTATGATCATTTACCATTTTTAATTCTTATCCCCGTTGGCGGGGTGTTATCCTCCTGATCCGTTTTAATCCAACAGCAAGAACCCGGGTTAAACCACTGCCTACAAAGCCAGAGTAATGAACTGACGCTTATGATTACGGCTATCCACCGTAAAAAATTGATTCCGCTTTTCGTCATGCTGTTCGCGCTGGCTGGCATGACGTTCTCGGTCGTCGGTGAAACTTCATCGCATGGTGTCGCCGAACTGACGGCATCTTTGGCCGTGGATCAGGATGTCCATCCGCACAGCCACGATTTTGACAGCGGCGATACCGACGAAAAGCGTCAGCTTCATTTGCATCACGACTCTGGCAATCACACCCACGAGTCCGCAGATCAGTGCACGACCCACCTCGTGTGTGATCCAGAGCTCTCGCTCCGGCGTCCGATTCCCTTTGCCGGGGGCTCCCCCCACAGTTTCCGTTACCGGCTCGACCGCCCGCCCAAAGTCGCTCTGACTGTTTGAGTCACGCTGCGCTGCAGCTTTTTAAACGAAAACAATTGGAGTCATTATGTTGTCAACTTTTTTTGACGGCCGTAGGCGTGGGCGCACCGTCGCCGGCGGACACCGTCTGTTCTGGATGTTCCTGGTACTCGGCCTGCTCGGGATGAGCGCCGATGTGCTGGCCCACGCCATTGCCCAGGGCGACAAGGGATACATCCAGGAGATTACCGGGGTAAATCTCATTGCGTTCATGTACCTGGGGGCCAAACATATGGTCACCGGCTATGACCATCTGCTGTTCCTGCTGGGGGTAATCTTCTTTCTATACCGCATGCAGCACATCGCAATCTACGTGAGCCTGTTTGCATTGGGGCATTCCACCACCATGCTGTTGGGCGTGTATTTCAACATCGGCATCAACAGCTATCTCATCGACGCCATTATTGGCCTCTCGGTGGTGTACAAGGCGCTGGACAATGTGGGGGCGTATCAGCGTTGGTTCGGCTTCCAGCCCAACACCAAGGCCGCCACATTAATATTCGGGTTTTTCCACGGCTTTGGCCTGTCTTCAAAAATCATCGAGTACGACATCTCCCCGGATGGACTGGTACCGAATCTGCTCGCATTCAATGTGGGTGTGGAAATCGGACAGCTCATTGCGCTGGCCATGATCCTGATTGTGATGAGCTTCTGGCGTAAGACTGATGGCTTTTTTCGCCATGCCTACAGCGCCAATGTTGCCATGATGAGCGCAGGCTTCCTGCTCATCGGTTATCAGCTCACCGGCTATTTCATCGCTTAATTCTGGAGACTTTTTATGTACAACACCGATATGCCCTCACGTAACGAACTACCCAGCTCCGCAAAGCTGATTCGCTCTACTATCATCGCAGCCCTTGTTGCGCTGGTGCTTCTGGTTACTGTGGTGATGCCCGCCGAGTATGCCCTGGATCCGACAGGTGCAGGCCGCCTGCTGGGTTTGATGGAAATGGGTGAGATCAAGGAACAGCTTGAGGAAGAAGCGGCCGCCGATGAAGCCGCGCAAATGGTAACCGTGCAGTCAGCCAGCGAGGCGACCACACCCGAGCCCGCCGCGCCTGCCACCGAGACAGTCGCAGCGCCGGAACCCGAAGCCGGGCCGAAAGTGGAAGAGCCCGCACCAATGCCTGCTGCGAAACCCCAATGGCAGGATGAAGTACGTGTCGTCCTTACCCCCGGGGAAGGTACGGAGTACAAACTCACCATGAATGAGGGTGCCGTTGCTCGCTATTCCTGGGTATCTGAAGGCGGCCCCGTCAATTACGACACCCACGGTGATGGCGCTGGCCAGTTCATCTCTTACGAGAAGGGCCGGGGTGTTGTGGAAGATGAAGGCAATTTGGAAGCTGCATTTACCGGCAACCACGGGTGGTTTTTCCGTAACCGGAACGATAACAACATCACACTGATACTTCGGACCGGTGGTGACTATGGTGAGTTGAACAAGGCGATATGAGGGAGTAAGCCTGAATAATCGCGATCAGGACCGGGCCCGCTCACAACGATTGTAGGCGGGCCCGGTCCTACGCTTTCCAGGCCGGTCTGGGGTTGGGCCATATGTGGGCAAGCAGTTGCACTTCACTTTCCCATTCGGTCACGACGAGCAGCTGTAATAGGACAGTCCGCCAACATTGAAGAACTCCGAGGGCTTCAGGCTGTAGTATTTCTGCTCCATTGCTTTCGATTGCTCGGCGTATGGCTGGGTCATAACGTCCTGCAGCTCCCGAAGTGGAGCGTAGTTGCCCCCGGACGCTTGCTGATACGCAGGTACCACGAACCACTCCCGCAGGGTGTATTTCGGATTGACGAGCTTCATCTGGCTGGAAAGCTCTTCACGAGAGCAGGTCGAGGTTGCATGGGCATTGGCGTCGGCCGTACTGGTGATACCAGTGAGTGATTTCCATTTGGTTAGCCATTCTGACCAGCGCTTATCCATGCCTTCGGGATCTGCCGCTCGCATTGATGGTCTTGACGCCTCTGCGCTATTCAATTGCTTGTAAAAGCTTTTCTTGAGTGGGCCAATGTCGTCAGGCACGGTCGAAAGCTCGCGGAAGAAGAGGGTGTAATCCACCGGCGTTTGCACCATCAGCGTTGCGAGCTCGCTGAACAAATCCGCGTTAAAGGCGTCTAGCCCTAGTTTGGCAGCCCACATCGTTTCCATTTGTGCTTGCATCACTTTTGGAAAATCATGCTGAATCTCGTCAAGTTGCAGCAACGAATCAGGATGGCCGGTCAGTAACGGCTGCAACGCCGAACAGAAACTCTGGAAGTTGCGCTCCGCCGCCACAGGCTGGTTCAGGAACGAGAAGTGATGCCCGCCGCCAGTCCAGGGCTGGTAGAGAGGATTGAACATCTCGCAAAAACCGAAAGGTCCATAGTCGAGGGTGAAGCCACCGGCTGCGCAGTTGTCACTGTTGAAGTTGCCCTGGCAGTAGCCAACGCGAACCCAGTTTGCCACCAGAGAGGTGAGCCGGTTGCGGAACTCGCGCGCCAGCATGACCACTTTTTTTGCGGTGTCCAGTTCAGCGTCGATGACGTCGCCGTACTCACGATCAATCAGGTGCAGCACAATTTGTTCGAGCTCTTTCATCGCTTGCGGGTGTGCTGTGTTGCGGGCACGACGCGCGAACAGTTCGAGCTGGCCTACCCGGATGAACGACGGGGCAACCCGCGTCGAGATGGCGACCGGCTCCGAGATCAGCCGGTCTGGATCCATCGAACGCGAGCCATCCGAGTACCACGGCCGCTTGACCCGCTCCGTTTTCGAAACGTACAGACTCAGAGATCGGGATGTTGGTACCCCAAGCGCATGCATGTGCTCTTGTGCCAGAAACTCCCGTACACTCGAGCGCAGAACCGCCCGACCGTCGGCACCGCGACAGTAGGGCGTTCGGCCCGCACCCTTGAGCTGCATTTCCCAGCGTCGACCATTGATGACGGCTTCAAGCACAGAAATTGCCCGACCGTCGCCATATCCGTTGCCGGTCTGGAACGGGCACTGTTGGTAATATTCGGTGCCGTAGATGGAAAGTGCGTAACCACAGGCCCAGCCGACCTTGCGCATTGGCTCCGGAACCAGCGAAAGGTCGCCGGAGACCATGCGGACGAAGTCGGCCGACTGCGCCATGCTGTCGGCGAAGCCGAGCTCGCAAAACAGGTCTTTGCTGTGGCTGACGTAATCGGGGGCTTCGATTGGCGTGGGTTTGACGGGGACATAGTGACCCGTGAAGACCTGGCGCGGGGCGTAATCAACTCCGTTTGCATTGGCGTCCGGGTCGCAATTGAGACC
>JAWOAO010000479.1:0-10147 GCA_046498485.1 Marinobacter sp.
CTCCAGAGCAACCGGACCGTTGACTGAACCCGGCGAGAGCATACGGTCCAGAACCGCAATGCAGGGAATGGACTCGAGACTGCTCAGCAGCTCCTGAATGATACCGAAAATCCCTTATCGGAGCGGGCGGGCGTTCTCACCGCTGTTCGCCGGGGTGATCTGGTGATCTGGTTTGATCCGGTTGAAAACACCGCCAGTTTGGGCGCTCCTGCGTAGGTCCGGATGTTTTTTGTGATGGCTGCAGGATCCTTTGCCTCGGCCGCTACCCGGACGCCCCGGTAACCGTTACAATTGTCTTGTTTTTTTCCATACCTGGCTGCGAGGTGAGATTTGATCAGGGTACTGGTTGTTGATGATCACGAGCTGGTACGCTCAGGTATTACCCGCATGTTGGCAGACGATCCCGACATTGAAGTGCTTGGTCAGGTCTCTTCGGGTGAGGATGCCATTGAATTTGTGCGCAAAAAACGTCCGGACATTGTCCTGATGGATATTCGTATGCCAGGTATTGGTGGCCTGGAAGCGACCCGGCGAATACTCCGTATCGATGACTCCATTCGCGTCATCGTGGTGACGGCTTGCGCCGACGACCCATACCCGGCCCGGGTGATGCAGAGTGGCGCGACCGCGTACATAACCAAAGGCGCTGATATTCACGAAATGGTCCGTGCGATTCGTAAGGCGCACACCGGCCAGCGTTATATCAGCCCGGAAATTGCGCAGAAGATGGCGCTGAAAACGTTGGGTGGCGACCGGGAGGAGGACGGTGAAATGTCCCGGTTCGAGCGCCTGTCTGAGCGGGAAATGCAAATTGCCATCATGGTGGTGGGCTGTCAGAAGGTGCAGGACATCTCCGACAAGCTGTGTTTGAGCCCGAAAACGGTGAACAGTTATCGCTACCGGATTTTCGAGAAACTGGAAATCTCCAGTGACGTCGAGCTGGCGTTGATGGCAGTACGGCTTGGATTACTGGATGCCGACAAGGTCTGACCCCCAGGACACAAACGGGAAGTTCGACAGCAAAAACTTCCTGAAACAACTCACTGAGCGCCCCGGTGTCTATCGTATGTTCGATGACAGCGGTAACGTCCTGTATGTGGGTAAAGCCCAAAACCTCAAAAAGCGCGTCAGCAGCTATTTCCGCAAGACCGGTCTCGCCCCCAAGACCGAAGCTCTGGTCGGCAAGATCGAGTTTATCGAAGTCACCATCACCGGCAGCGAGACCGAAGCACTGCTGCTGGAACAGAACCTGATCAAGTCGCTGCGCCCGCCCTACAACATCCTGCTCCGCGACGACAAATCCTACCCCTATATTTATGTGTCTTCTCACAGTGATTATCCTTCACTGACCTTTCGTCGAGGCCGCACCAAAAAAGGCGGCGGTACCTGGTTCGGGCCGTTTCCCAGTTCTGGCGCGGTCAAGGAAAGTCTTAATATTCTACAGAAGATATTCCGTATAAGATCCTGTAATGAAAGCTATTTCAGAAACCGAAATCGCCCATGTCTGCAGTATCAGATCAATCGCTGCACCGCGCCCTGTGTGGAATACGTCAGCCCTGAGCAATACCAGCAGGATGTTCGCCACGCCACCATGTTTCTGGAGGGCAAGAACCCGGCCATCATTCAGGACCTGATGAAGGCCATGGAAGCGGCGTCAAAAGCCCTCCAGTTTGAAAAAGCGGCGGCTTATCGGGATCAGATCAATCACCTGCGCCATGTTCAGGAACAACAGTCGGTGGACGGTGAAGGGGGCGATGCCGATGTTATTGCCATTGCCCAGGAGGCTGGCGTGGTGTGCGTGGTGGTGATTATTGTCCGGGGTGGCCGGGTGTTGGGCACCAAGGATTACTTCCCGCGCTTTTCTCTCGAACAGTCTGAGGGTGAACTGCTGGCGGCATTCCTGGGGCAATACTATTTCGGTGGCGACACCCAGCGGGAAATTCCCCGGGACATCCTGGTGCCGGTAAAAGTGGAGGGTGAGGAGCTGCTGGCCCAGGCCCTGAGCGAGTCGGCCCATCGCGAAACCCGGATCCGGGGCAATGTTCGCGGAGAGCGGCGGCGCTGGCTGGAGCTGGCCATGACCAACGCCCAGCAAACGCTGCTGACCCACCTCGCCAGCAAAGAAACCGTGTACCGGCGTTTACTGGCGCTGAGAGATTTGCTTGAATTGCCGGAAACGCCGGCCCGTATGGAATGTTTTGATGTCGGCCACAGTCATGGGGAAAATACCGTCGCATCTTGTGTGGTTTTCGACGAGAATGGCCCCCTGAAAAGTGATTATCGTCTATATAATATTGAAGGTGTGACCGCCGGCGATGATTATGCGGCCATGCGCCAGGTTCTGACTCGCCGCTACCGCAGGTTGGTTAACGGCGAAAGCAAACGACCCCACCTGGTGTTGATTGACGGTGGTAAAGGCCAGTTGAACATTGCCCGGCAAGTATTTGATGAACTGGGCATTTCAGATATACCGCTGATCGGAGTGGCGAAGGGCGTAACGCGCCGGGCGGGCATGGAACAACTGATCGACGCGATGACCGGCGACGTGTTTCGGGTGCCGGCCGATTCGCCCGCCCTGCATCTGATTCAGCACATCCGGGACGAATCGCACCGGTTCGCCATCACCGGCCACCGGGCTCGCCGCGACAAAAAACGTCGGCAGTCGACCCTTGAGGGTATCGAAGGGGTAGGGCCCAAGCGGCGCAGGGAACTGATCCGTTATTTTGGCGGCATACAGGAACTCCGCAAAGCCAGTGTGGATGAAATGACCAAAGTGCAGGGCATCAGCAAGTCACTTGCCGAAACCATTTACGCAGCATTGCACGACGACTAGGAAACCCATGAATTTACCGAACATTTTGACCATGTCCCGCATCGTGATGATCCCGATATTCGTGGTCATTTTTTACCTGCCGGTGCAGTGGAGTTACATGGTCAGTGCCGCTATCTTCACGTTGGCGGCGGTGACCGACTGGCTGGATGGCTACCTGGCCCGCAAGCTGGATCAGAGTACGCCTTTTGGTGCCTTTCTGGACCCGGTTGCAGACAAATTGATGGTGGCGGTGGCCCTGGCGGTACTGATCGAGGAGCATGCCGCCGTTCTGCTGACGATTCCCGCCACGATCATTATCGGTCGGGAAATTGTGATCTCTGCGTTGCGCGAGTGGATGGCGGAAATGGGCAGCCGTGGCAGTGTTGCGGTGTCCTTCATCGGCAAAATCAAAACCACCGCCCAGATGGTGGCGATCATTGGCCTGCTGGCGTTTCCGCCGGGTGAGCTGCTGGCCTTCGTGGCTATTGGTTTGCTCTATGTGGCGGCGGTGCTGACCCTGTGGTCCATGTTCCTGTATCTGAAGGCGGCATGGCCAGATCTTTTCCCTACAGACGAAGCGTGATCTGGTTTGGCGGTTAGTTGTTTTTACCGTCAGCCAGGCACTCAAAAGCCCAGTGGGACGTGCGCTCTGACACTCTGCGCGCGCCCTCGCTGAAGGCCGTCATCAAATCCGCAACCGCGATACTGTTTGCCTTCACTTCTACCCGGTGGTTGTGTGCGCACAGAGTGCCCCGTGAGCGGTTGCTCATCACCTCGGTGTGCAGCTCAATCACCACGACAACGCCTGCTGACCGGTTTTCCGCATGAAAAGCCGTCAATTCTGAAATAAGCGTATGGCTGGCGCTTGCTGGACTGGTGTCGGTGATCACGTTGGTAAAGGCACCGCTATGCCGGTAGGCCTGTATCAGGTGATCCCTCAGTACAACCGGAATGCTGTCGCGCCAACGAACGTCCGGCAGGGCCTGAAATTCGTAGGGCGAGGGTTTGAACAAAAGCCTTGAGCTGTCCAGCGGGTCCGAAGCAAGTGGCGTGTCGACCCTCAGGGAGGCCTGCCTGGCCTGGTCAAATCTGATCTGGTCGGCATTGGGCGCCAGCTCCATCACTCTTGGCGGTTCCGGCGTTGGGAAAACCGTGCAGGCCGTCATAGTGATTGCGGCGGTTAAAATCGTTAATCTGGCGATGCCGGATATCATTGTTCAAATTCCTGGATGTTAGGGCCGCCGCGAAGTGTTCCCAGTGGGTTTTCTTCCAGCCGCCGCGTAAACGAATTGAGGTTGCGCAAGGTGCTGCGCATTTCACGGAGTACCGGAGTAATTTCCCCCAGGCCCTGAATGCCGACGTCCAATGCGCTTTCGTTATTCTCCGTCAGGCGGTCCAGGCGGCTGAGTGTCGGCTGGAGGGTGTTCAGGGCCTGGCTTACCGAGGCCAGGACCGGTGATATCTCGTCACGCAGCACCACGCTGGCGCGATCGGAGGTTTCAGACACCTTGATGGACGCTTCTTCGGTGCGAATGGCCGCGGCATCAAACTGCTCCATCAGCGCCTGCAGCTCGTCACGGCTCGCAAGCAGGGCGTCGGTTGCCTGTCGGGTGTTGCTGAGAATGGTGGTGACGTTATCGATGTTTTCGGGTGCCAGCAGCCGGTTCAGGCTGCTCATCAGCTGCTCGGCACTGGAGAGCATGGTTTCGCCGTTGTTCAACAGGTTGGCGAAGGCGGACGGGTCGGCGTTGATGAGCGGCGGATCGTCCCGGTCGCCCTGCAACACCGGGCTGTCCGTTGTGCCGCCGGTAAACTGGATGCTCATGCTGCCGGTAATGTTTGCCAGCACCAGTTCGGCATGGGTGTTTTCCCGCACGGGAATGTCCTGATCCACTCTCACCAGCACACGAACGTGAGCGGGGTTGTCCGGTGCCAGCGTGAGCTCAAGCACATCGCCAACCGGCACGCCGCTGTAGAGCACAGGATTGCCACTGGCAAGGCCACCCACCGGATGATCAAAACCAATCTGATAATAGGCCCATTCGCGGTCGGCAGAAGACTTGCCCAGCCACAGCGCAAACAGCAGGGCCGCAGCCACAGCCACCAGCGTGAACAGTCCGATAATAACGTGATGGGCCTTCGGCTCCATTAATTGGGCTCCTGTTCGGTGAGGCGATTCTGGGCGGCAATGGCGGCGCGGCCCCGGGGGCCGTGAAAATATTGCTGTATCCAGTCATCGTCAGTTTGGGCAACCTGCTCCAGAGTATCTGCCACCAACACTTTTCTCTGTGACAACACGGCCACCCGGTCGCAACTGGCATACAGGGTATCCAGATCGTGGGTGACAAGGAATACGGTCAGGCCGAGGGCATCGCTCAGGGTCACGATCAATTCGTCAAAGGCAGCGGCGCCGATCGGGTCGAGCCCTGCGGTGGGCTCATCGAGAAACAGGATTTCCGGATCCAGCGCCAGCGCCCGCGCCAAGGCGGCCCGCTTGACCATGCCACCGGACAATTCGGACGGTACTTTCAGGGCGGCCTCCGGCGGCAGGCCGGTGAGGGCCAGCTTCATTCTGGCCAGCTCAGTAGCCTCCGAGCGGCTCAGCCCTGCGTGCTCTATTAATGGCAGGGCAATGTTCTGTTCCAGAGTCAGCGAGGTAAACAAGGCGCCACCCTGAAACAGTACGCCGAATCGCTGCTCATACAAGGATCGCTCCGGCCCGGACAGCTCGGTCAGGTCCACATCAAAGACCCGGATGTGACCGGAAGACGGCGTGTTCAGACCAACGATACTGCGCAGCAGTACCGACTTACCCGTGCCGGAGCCGCCAACCACCCCCAGGATTTCGCCCGGGAACAAGTCCAGGTCCAGATCTTCGTGGATCACCAGGCTGCCAAATCGGTTGCACAATCCCCGCACCTGGATGATCGGTGAGTTCGGCTGACGTTGGCGGTGCTGGTTTGTGGTCATGCGTTACCAGCCCATTTCCATGAAAAATAATGCGGCCACCGAATCCAGCAGGATCACCATGAAAATAGACTGGACCACGCTCGACGTGGTGTGTTCGCCCACCGATTGGGCACTACCGGCGACCTTGAAACCTTCAAGGCAACCGATCACCGCAATCAGAAAGGCGAACACCGGCGCTTTGCCAAGACCCACCAGAAAGTGGTTGATGGCCACGTCCCTTTGCACGATAGCCATGAACTGGCTGAGCGGGATATCCAGTACCAGCGCACACACCACAGCTCCGCCGGCCATCCCGGATAGCATGCCGACAAAGGTCAGTACCGGCAGGCTGAACATCATCGCCAGCACCCTGGGGATCACCAGAAGTTCAACCGGATTCAGGCCCAGGGTGCGAATGGCATCGAGCTCTTCGTTCACTTTCATGGCACCGATCTGGGCAGTGAACGAGCTGGCGGTCCGGCCAGCCATCAGGATGGCCGCCAGCAACACGCCAAATTCCCGGAGGAAGGAAAACGCGACAAGATTGACGGTGTAAATGCTGGCACCAAAATCGTCAAGCACAGTCGCGCCGAGAAAGGCCACCACCGCCCCCACCAGAAAAGTGAGCAGGGCGACGATAGGCAGTGCGTTCAGGCCGGTATCATGAACGGCGGCAACAAACGGCGTGAAACGCCAGCGTTTGGGGCGGGGCAAGATAAAGAACAGGGTGGTCAGGGTTTGGCCGATAAATCCAGCCAGGATCCACACCAGCCGGGCAATGGCCGTGACATTCTGGCCAGCCTGAGCCAGAAACAGCAGCACCGGGTTCACCGGCGTCGGCTGGTAGGGCGGCTGCGCCATCGCTTCCGCGACCGTCTTCAGCAGCTGGCGTTGCTCATCGGCCAGGGCCGACTTATCCAGTGCCGACAACAACGCCTCGGCGCCGGCCAACTTCACAATCAGCGCGGCACCTGCGGTGTCTACCTGCGCCAACTGGTCGAGATTGAATTCAGCAACGCTGGGCTTTTGCCGCTGAATCGCCCCAACCATCTGATTGAGCGACGAATAATAGGGCAGGGTCCAGCTGCCGGAAACGGTCAGGGTGTCGCCGTTGTGTTTAACAACGCCCTGAGTCTGGCTGGAATGGGAGGAAGAACGCCCTGAGTTGGTCGCCACAGAAAGAGTGTGCCCCTGTCCGATATGCTGTTAGGTTGCTCTCAAGCTTAAAGATTCCAGACCTGGTCTGCCAGTACCTTTCGGTCTTCTTCATCGTGGCTGGCAAGAACAAGAATGGCGCCACGAGCCTTTTCCTCGAGCAACATGGTTCTCAGGTTGTGTTTTGCGTCCGGGTCCAGCCCGGTCATCGGTTCGTCCAGCAGCAGTACCGGCTTACGCCGAAGAATGGCGCGGATCAGGGCAATCCGTTGTCGTTGTCCGCCAGACAGCTCACCGGGCATTCGCAGGCCAAAGCCTGCCAGCCCGGTACGCTCCAGGGCCTGTTCAATCCTCTGTTGCTGATCCTGAGACAGTTTGAGCCCGGGATGCAGGCCAAGGCCAATGTTGGTGGCGACATCCAGGTGCTCAAACAGATTATGCTCCTGGAACACACTGGACACTGGTCGCTCCCAAGGTGGCAATGTCTGGATGGCCTGGCCGTCCAGACGAACAGTCCCGGAATCCGGCTGAAGAAACCCGGCAATCAGGTTCAGCACTGTCGACTTTCCGGTGCCACTGGCCCCATGCACGGCGATGCAATGCCCGGGAGCCACAGAAAAACCGAATTGCCAGCCTGTGGCCTGGCCCGGATATCGGAAACGGAGCTGTTTGAGTTCAAGCATGTTCGGGTTCCGCAACGGGCTGATGGGCGGGAGCAGGCTGTTGACGAGTGGCCGGCCTGCCAACCGCCGACAGCATCACAAAGATCAGCACGAGCAGGCTCAGCAACCACAGGCCGGTGCCGGCAGCGTCGGACACGCGGTAGCTGCTGAGTTGTTGGTACATCAGCACCGGTAAAGTGGGTTGCCCCGGGCTGCCAAACAATGCAATCACGCCAAAATCGCCCATCGATAAGGCAACGCCATAGGCCAGGCCCAGAGCGATCGGCCGGCGCATCAACGGCCAATACAGCCAGCGCCAACGATACCAGCCCAATATCCCCAGTTGATCCGCCAGGCGCAGGCTCTTGTCATCCAGCGCGGCCAGCGGCCCCCGTAACACCTGTATCACAAACGGCAAAGCCATCAGGCCGTTGATAAAAGATACCAGTGCCCAGCCCTGGGCGGTATTGCCAAGGCCCGGGCGTAACAGCAGAAATAACCCGGTACCGAGCACCAGCGGCGGCACAACCAGCGGCAGATAACCGGTGGTGACCGGTATGGCCGCTAGCGTTCTGCTGTTGGCTTTCTGAGCGGCCGCCAGCGTTAACAGGGCGCAAAGCACGGCACCCAAGCCGGCAGGAAGCGCAATGATCAGGCTGCGGCCAGTGGCAGGAATCAGTTGTGAATACAGCGCAGGTATCCCGGTTGACGGCATCAGGGCAGGCGCGCCCCGAAGGATAATGGCCAGCAGCGGAAGTGTCAGAAAAACAAAGAACACGCCCAGCAGCGCCGCGCCCAGGCAACGTTGTAATACCGAATAGCGCAGAGTAATCGGGCTGCCAAACCGACGGCCGGGCATCAAGGAGGTCTGCATGTGTTTTCGGAACGCCAGCCACCACAAGCTGCCGCAGATCACCAACTGAATAACCGCCAATAACGCCGCCTGCGCGAAGTCGAACTCAAACCGCAGCGCCTGGTAAATGGCCACTTCCAGCGTGGTGGTGGCTGGCCCGCCGCCCAGGGTCATGATAATGGCGAAACTGGTGAAACACAGGGTGAACACCAGCGCTGCCAGCCCGGGCAGGATCGGTTGCATGGCCGGCCATTGCACGGTGCGCCATAACCACCAGCCGCGCAGTCCGAGTTGTGAGGCAATTCGCAGGCGGGGAGCGGGGACGGCGTCCAGGGCCTGCAACAGGATCCTGGCGGCCAGCGGCGCATTGAAAAACACATGGGCGAGCAGGATGCCATTCAGCCCATACAGATTCCAGCCGTGGCCGGGAAACCACTCACTGACCAGGGCGGTCAGCCAGCCTTGCCGGCCATACACACCGATGATACCAGACACTGCGACAATGGTTGGCAACACCAGGCTCAGCTCCATCAGCCGCAGCAGCAGCGCCCGACCGGCAAAGTGGTGAAAACGGGCAAGAGCGAGGGCGACTGGCACCGCGACCAGCAGGCTTAAGGCAACCGATAACGCCGCCTGCCACAGGGAAAAAATAACCACCCCCCGGAGATAGCGGCTGCTCCAGACGACGCTGAAATCGAGATGGCCGGCGGTGACCAGCAAACTGCCCAGCCCCAGCACCACCAACCCGATCAGGCCAAGCCCCAGCGCGAGGCCCGGTACCAGTTGCCAATAGGGGTGGCTGAGTGGAGCGGTCGGAAGGCGGTCGGACATTGCTTAGCGAGTCATGGCATCGAGCCAGTCATTCACCAGCTGCCGGCGCTCTCGGGCCACATCGGCAGGCGCCATAAACAAGGTTTGCGAAGGTTGGATCAAGCGCTCGAATACCTCTGGCAGTTCGTCACCCAGATCAATGGCCGGGTACATGACGTTTTTCAGGGGAATGTGGCGCTGGAAGTCGGGTGTCAGCATGAAATCGAGAAACTCACGGGCCAGCTCCTTTTGCTGCGACGACGCCACCAGTGCGGCAACTTCGACCTGAAGATAATGACCTTCAGCAAATTCAGCGGCCTGATATCGGTCGGTGTTATCAATCGCCATATGATAGGCCGGCGAAGTGGAGTAGGAGAGAATCATCGGCGCCTCACCGTTCATGAACAGTGAGAAGTAGCCGTCACTCCAGCTCTGGGTGGTCGCCAGGATCTTGCCTTTCAGTTGCTGCCACTTTGCCGGTGCCTCGTCACCGTAAACCGAGTGCATCCACAGCAACAGACCAAGGCCGGGGGTGCTGGTGCGGGGGTCCTGAATAATGATTTTCAGGTCATCGGGTGCGTTAATCAGTGCATCAAGGCTGGTGGGCGGCTCTGCCAGTTGCTCGGTGTCGTACACAAACGCGAAGTAGCCCCAGTCAAAGGGCACAAAGTGTTCGTCATCCCACTTGATCGGAAGGGCCAGAGTGTCCAGTAACAGCTGGTGCTTGCCCAGCAGTCCGGTTTGGCGAGCCGTCTCCATAAGGGCGGTGTCCAGTCCCAGCACCACATCCGCCCGGGTGGATTGTCCTTCCAGCCACGCTGACCGTCGAGAGGGGCCGCATCGTTCTGGCTGAATTCGGCTACGGTGGCACGCTTCAGCCCAGCTTCCCGAAATGGATCAATGACG
>JAWOAO010000404.1:0-4051 GCA_046498485.1 Marinobacter sp.
CTGGCACCAGGCGCTTGTAGCTGTTGGTGGCCGGGTTGGTGAAGGCGTTGATGGCCTTGGCGTGCTTGATTATGCCGCCCACGTAGTAGAGCGCCTCTTCGCTCAGGCCGGCGTAGCTGTCGCCTGCGAACAGGTTCTTGCCGTCTTTGCTCAGGGACATGTGGACGTGCATGCCAGAACCGTTATCACCGACCACCGGCTTGGGCATGAAGGTGGCCGTCTTGCCGTAGGCATGGGCCACGTTATGCACACAGTACTTGAGGATCTGTACTTCGTCCGCCTTGCGGGTCAGCGTGTTGGCGCCAACGCCGATTTCACACTGGCCGGCGGTGCCGACTTCGTGGTGGTGAACTTCAATCACCAGGCCCATGGATTCCATGGCGGCACACATGGCGCCACGCAGGTCGTGCAGGCTGTCGACCGGCGGAACCGGGAAGTAGCCGCCTTTAACACCCGGGCGATGGCCGATGTTGTTGCGGTCGAAGTCGTCGCCGGAAACCCAGGCCGCTTCTTCCGAGTGAATCTGGTACATGGCGCCTTGCATGTCGATTTTCCATTTCACGGAATCGAACACAAAGAACTCCGGCTCCGGGCCGAACAGGGCGCCATCGGCGATGCCGGTAGACTTCAGGTATTCTTCAGCGCGACGGGCAACAGAGCGGGGGTCACGCTCATAACCCTGCATAGTAGTAGGCTCTACGATGTTGCAGGTAATGTTAACCGTGGTTTCTTCGGTGAACGGATCCAGCACAACGGTTTCGTCAGCCGGCATCAGGATCATGTCGGATTCGTTGATGCCTTTCCAGCCGGCGATGGAGGAGCCGTCAAACATCTTGCCGTCGGTAAAAAAGTCTTCGTTCACCTCGGTGGCGGGCAGCGTAACGTGCTGCTCTTTACCACGGCTGTCGGTGAAGCGCAGGTCTACCCATTTAACTTCGTGTTCTTTGATCAAATCGACTGTCTTGGACATTGTGCATGCTCCGTAGTGTTGTCATATTCGTTGTGCCGGATCGTTCAGCGTGCTGAGGCCCGATCTTTTTTCAGGTCAGGGCAGCTTAACAGAAGCTGGTAAACCTTACCTTTCAATTACGGCTGGATACAGTCAAGCAAGGGGCTTGCCAATTTTCAGGTTTTGCGCCAGAACAGCGCAACGAAGGGGCTTTCGGGCACTTCTGGCGCACTGTGGTGGCGCTGTTGGGGTATTGTTGCGCTGGTTTTGCGCACTATCTTGGTGCGCAGCTTGATGAGCTGCATGAAAACGGTGCATTGTGCCGCTGGTTACATATTAGGCACTATTCGTCATATTAACGTCATCGAGTTTTCGATATACTACGCCCCGCTAATTTCTGCAGGATACTTGTTGTGATTGATAAGCTTAGAAACGTTGCCATTATTGCCCACGTAGACCACGGTAAGACCACCCTGGTTGACCAATTGTTGCGCCAGTCCGGCACCCTGGACCGTAAAGAGCTCGAGAGCGAGCGCGTTATGGACTCCAATGACCAGGAAAAAGAGCGTGGTATTACCATTCTGGCCAAGAACACCGCGCTGAAATGGAAAGACTACGACATCAACATCGTGGATACCCCGGGACACGCTGATTTCGGTGGCGAAGTTGAGCGAGTCATGAGCATGGTAGACAGTGTTCTGCTGGTGGTCGATTCCATCGACGGCCCCATGCCGCAAACCCGTTTTGTTACCCAGAAAGCGTTCGCCGCCGGCCTGCGCCCGATTGTGGTGGTAAACAAGATTGACCGTCCCGGCGCCCGCCCGGACTGGGTTGTGGATCAGGTCTTTGATCTGTTCGACAACCTGGGTGCGACCGATGAGCAGCTGGACTTCCCGATCGTGTTCGCCAGTGCCCTGAACGGCATTGCCGGTCTGGAGCACGAGGATCTGGCCGACAACATGGATGCAGTGTTCCAGGCCATCGTGGACCACGTGCCTGCGCCTAACGTTGATCCGGATGGCCCGTTCCAGATGCAGATTTCCCAGCTGGATTACAACAGCTTTCTGGGTATCATCGGTATCGGCCGTATCGCCCGCGGTAAAGTGAAAACCAATACCCAGGTAGCCGCCATCGGTGCCGACGGCAAAAAGCGCAATGGTCGTATTCTCAAGGTCATGGGCCACTCCGGCCTGCAGCGTGTGGAAGTTGAAGAAGCCCAGGCCGGCGACATTGTTTGTGTCAGTGGTCTGGATCAGCTGCACATCTCCGACACCCTGTGTGATCCCAACAATGTTGAAGCACTGCCACCGTTGACCGTCGACGAGCCGACCGTTTCGATGACCTTCCAGGTCAACGACTCGCCGTTTGCCGGCCGGGAAGGCAAGTACGTTACCAGTCGCAACATCAAGGAGCGCCTGGAAAAAGAGCTGCTGCACAACGTAGCTCTGCGTGTTGAAGAAGGCGGCTCGGCCGACAAGTTCAAAGTCTCTGGTCGTGGTGAGCTGCACCTGTCAGTACTGATCGAGAACATGCGTCGGGAAAACTTCGAGCTGGCCGTCGGTCGCCCGGTGGTGGTGATCAAGGAAGTTGACGGCGTCAAGCAAGAGCCGTACGAGAACGTGATCGTCGACATTGAAGAGCAGCACCAGGGCCCGATCATGGAGCAGATGGGTCTGCGCCGGGGCGATCTGACCAACATGGTTCCGGATGGCAAGGGGCGTATGCGCCTGGAATACACCATTCCGGCCCGCGGCCTGATCGGCTTCCGCAACACCTTCCTGACCATGACCTCCGGTTCAGGCATCCTGACCTCCACTTTCAGTCATTATGGCCCGATCAAGGCCGGTGATGTGACCAATCGCCAGAATGGCGTGCTGGTGTCGATGGCAGGTGGTACCGCGATGACCTACTCGCTGGAAACCTTGCAGAGCCGCGGCAAGCTGTTCCTGGATCCCGGTCAGGATATCTATGAAGGCCAGCTGTGCGGCATTCATAGCCGTGAAAACGATCTGGTGATCAACCCGACCAAAGCCAAGAAGCTCGACAACATGCGTGCTTCCGGCAAGGACGAAGTGATCGCCCTGGTACCGCCTATCAAGTTCACCCTGGAGCAGGCGCTGGAGTTCATTGACGACGACGAACTGGTGGAAGTAACACCGAAGTCGATCCGTCTGCGCAAGAAGATGCTGACCGAGAGCGAACGTAAGCGCTCGAACAAGAAGTAAGAGCGTTTTTTGTAAATCCAGGGTATTGACGGCGCCGGCTGAAGCGTTAATAGTGCCGGCAAAGGTGGCGCCTCTTTCAAACACAAACCGGTTGTCGCCGGAACCGGCCATAATATTATTTATACCTTCGGCAGGTTTCAGCTCGTTTTCCCCATCGGTCACCGAAACGTTATTATCGCTGTCAAAGGTAAAGGTCAGATCGGAGGTTACCGCCGAAAAATCGAGGGTATTGCTGCCGCCGCCGTTTTCAATGGTATCGCTGCCCCAGCCGTCTTCGAAACTGAAGGTATCGTTGCCGCTGGTTCCCGCGAAGGTTTCATTGTCTTGCGTGCTGACGAAAGTTTCCAGCAGATGGTGGTAATCGGTCAGGGAGCCGGACAGGCGCGGTGTGTCCACGGCACCGGCAGTATATTCCAGGTCCCAGTCACCGCCCAGGTCGGCGTGTCCGGTGGGATCAACCGAGGCGGCCACGTCAGCCCGGGTAAAAGAGGCCAGGGTTTCCACAAAGGAGGCGCCGGTGTCACCTTCGGCTACACCACACCCGTAAAGCAAAAGGTCGCCCTCAGAATCCAGAGACTCGCCCCAGGCAGACAGATCGTCACGGCGGCTGGTCAACTCCTCGCCGGTGACAAGAGTGTCACCGAGGCGGATACTGCCGGCGTCGCCGTGGGAAAAAAGATGAACCGAGTCAAGATCCTGGTATCCACCCAGAATTTCCGAAACCTGTTCAATCCCGTCGCGCTGGCCGTCCAGCAGATAAATGTCCAGCAGCGAATCGGCGGAAGAACTGGCCTGTCCCTCGGCCTCGGCCAGGTCGAATATCCTAGCATCCTGGCGGGAACCGATGATGGCCTCGACCAGCTCGTCCCGGTCAGTG
>JAWOAO010000034.1:0-10664 GCA_046498485.1 Marinobacter sp.
CCCCCATATTGACAGAATTGCGCCAATTCCAATACATTGCTAAATCAACCAATGACTTTGAAGCACCACGCTTTTCTAGAACATACCAATCCGCAAAACTCACATCATTCCTCAAGCTCTTTCCTGAAAAATTTTCCACCTTCTCAACAAAGACAGCAAAATCTGCCATAGTAGCCTGGCGCTGATACGGCGCATCAACTCGCAAATCCAGACCCGGCCACCTGGTATCCACTAAAAAATGTGGTTTAGGCATTTCCCTGACTGATGAAATAGCATAAGAATATAAAGCAACTTCGTCCTTACTCCCTTTTTTAAATTCACCCAAACGAGCCTCTGAAACCTCTAGCAGCATCTTTGTCAGCGCCGCTGCACTTAAACACTGATACTCAGGATCATATTCATATTCAGCCTCTAATCGCTGTGAATTATATAACGATTGAACCATACGCTTCTTAGATACAGCTAGTTCTTCAACTAATTTTTTAAGTTGACTTATAGTGCCCTCCTCAACTCCTCTTTGATCTATGTATTCTATAAATCTTGGGTTTCTAATTTGTTCTTTTGCCAAAGCCAAAACGGCTCTCTTTCGGTCACTTTTATACACCCTTCTATAATCCTCAATAACTTCTCTACTTATTTCGGCGTCTGGCTTTTTCGTGCCTGGGTAATATATCTTTTGCCACGTTCGGGTTGGCTGGATTTTCTGCCACCGTGATAGTGATTTACCAATACCAATATCGGCAAATGCTTCACTTTGAGCATCCTCATCAAAAAAGGGTTCCAACAATACCGCTAATTTTTCGGAATTATCCTCAAGGAATTTACCAAGTCGAACCCGGGCAAGTTTCCGAAGTAAGTATGATTTATATAAATTTTCAAAACTGTCTGAAAGTTGTGGGTATTTTTCCTTAAAATATTTTGAAGCCTTACCGTCTTCATCTTCAAAAATGGCTCTTGCTTTTTCACTTAACTCATAATCCATAATTCCTGTAGTTATATTCGCACTCAATAACTGTGCCGCCCTACCGTAAGACAAAGGCATTTGAGATCCCTCAATCGGCAAGCCAAGTGTTTCAACCCCAAACTTTTCAGAAACAAAATCTTCAATTCGCAAATCATTTGATAACGGCCCCAAAATACTTTGAACTAGACCAATTACAACATCTCCCCGTTGGCTTCGGACGTCTTTTATTAAAGCATTTGCAGAATAATCCAGTGAGACTGTCAATAGCTCCAAATCTAATCCTACAACCTCGCAAGCCTTTTCCATTGTTGAAATATATTCTCCATAATACTCATCGTAGCCTCGTTTTTCTTTAGTTACATTATATGAAAGATTGGCAAAAACCCCCATTGATTTTCCAATTACCCTCCATGCTTCAAACGTCATTTGATTATTCACTTTTGTTTGAAAATAATTTCTCCATGTATCCTCTAAAATCTCCACGCTCTGGACCATCCCTTCGGCAATGAATACGGTTGGCCCAACGGTGACCACGAACGCAAGCAACGCCATGGCCAGCACAATGTTGAGCTGGGACAGCCGGCGCACCCCCTTGTCCAGCCCGAGAGCCACCGAGGTAGCCGCAATGCTGGTAATGGTGGCAATCAGAATCACCTGGACCAGACCGGTGGACGGTATGCCAAACAGATAGTTCAGACCACTGTTCAGCTGCAGGGTCCCCAGCCCCAGGGAGGTCGCCACGCCAAACAGGGTGCCGAGCACGGCAATGACATCCACCGCCCAGCCCCAGGGCCCGAACGCCCGCTCCCCGAGTATCGGGTAGAACAGGCTGCTGATGCGCATGGGCAGGTTGTGCCGATAGGCGAAGTAGCCGATCGCCAGCCCCGGCATGGCAAAGATGGTCCAGGTATGCAGGCCGAAGTGGTAGAGCGCGACCGTCATGGCGTCGCTGGCGGCCCGTTCCGAGCCCGGTTGCACGCCTTCAAACGGTGGATTGGCAAAATGGGAAACCGGCTCGGCCACACCCCAGAACATCAGAACAGTGCCGATGCCGGCGGCGAACAGCATGGTGAACCAGGTCAGGTTGGAATAATCAGGACGGCTGTCATCGGCGCCCAGACGAATGTTGCCGTAGCGGCTCACCGCCAGGCCAAGCAGGAAGATCAATAGCGAACTGACCGCCAGAATATAGAACCAGCCAAGGTTGCGGGCCACCCAACCCGTCAGAACACCAAAGCTGTCAGCAACCTGCTGATCGAAGGGAACCGCCAGAACAACGAATAGCGCTGCAATACCGGCGGAAGTAAAAAAGATTCCGGGTATCGTCTGCAGACCCAACCGATTTTGCAGGCGTTCCAGCACAAAGGCCTCCGTTACCAGAATAAGATCACTGCTACCACTTTATCATAGGCGGTCAGCATGCGCGTCGCCCGGGCACGGGGCGCTTACTTACGCCGCCGGGCAATCTGCCAGGCCACGCCAGCCAGAAGGGTGGCCACAAGCACCGGCCAGAGCAGGCTCCAGGCCTGTGCTTGCATAACCGCAAACCAGGGTATGGCGGGCAAACCGGGCGGTAATGGTAACCACCAGAACAGCAACAGGCTCGAGACGGTCGCCGAAGCCCAACCCAGCCAGAGCCCCGGGGAATTGCCCCCGGTTCGGGCACCCGCGCCATAGGCCCAAAGAAAACGCCAGATCAACAACATGGTGGCAATGGCACCGGCGGTCATCAGGGCCGGCAAGTAGCCTGCCAGCGGGAAATCCAGGCCCGACGGCTTCAGCGCATCCTTCATCGCCAGTTTTGCCATGGCGCCGCTGGTAAACGGCAGCCCCGCCAGCGCCAGACCAGGCAAAGCAATGCACAGCCACATCGCCCAACGTTGCCAGCGCCCGGGTGGCAGAGCCATGGCCGTTGACAGGAACAGGCTGCCCTTGGCCAGGCCATGATGCAGCACATACAGGGCCACCACCGCAAAGATAACCACTGAACGCTCACTAGTGGCCAGTGCCGCGGCCACCATCAGGGTCATCAGCCCCATTTGACTGATGCTGGAATAGGCCAACACGGCTTTCGGGCGCACCTGTAGCATGCCCAGAGCAGCGCCACCCAGCGCTCCGGTTGCCCCCAGAATCACCAGAAAACCGCCCCAGTCCGGCAAAGACACTTCGCCGAAGGGCAGAGTCAGCAGCCAGCCCAGCAGGCCCGCTTTGATCATCGCGCCACTGAGCACCGCACTGGCCGGGGTCGGTGCCACCGGGTGCGCCAGGGGCAACCAGAAATGCAACAGCGGCAACCCGGCTTTTACGCCAAAACCGGCCAGCAGTAACACCATAATCAGCCAACGCCGGTCCGAATTCGCCACGGCTGCCGGGAAGTCCGCCAGCAGAGTGCTCCCGGCAGCGTTGGACGCCATCAACAACCCGGTCAGAATGGCCATTTCGCCCGCCACCGCCATGGCCAGATACACCCGCCCGGCCCTATCAGCCTCGGCGGTGCCTTCATGCACCACCAGGCCGTAACCGGCAAAGGTCATCAGCGCAAAAAAGCTGTAAAAGCTGGCCACATCCAGGGCCATGGTCAGCCCGAGATTACCGGCCAGGGTCAGTACCCAGAACACCCAGAAACGCGCCAGATACCGGTTTTTCAGATAACCGGTGGCAAACAGCCCGGCTACCGTCCAGAGCAAGGAGGTCAGCAGCAAAAAGGTGTGCCGCAGCCCATCCATGCCCCAGACCCCGCCGGTCAATAGCCAGGGTAGCTCCAGCATCCAGCCAGGCTCGGTCAATAACGCGAGGCACAAGGCCGGCAATGGCAGCAACGGCAGGCTGTAACGGTAAAAAACCATCACAGGGCCACCTCCCGCGCCACGATCAGCTCCACCCAGCTCAGGGGGCTGAAGGGCATGGCAGCAAGCACCCCGAACAGCACAATCAGAAACGCAGTCAACATCGGCGGCCAGAACAACCAGCTGCTGGTTTCGAGCCGCCCCCAGCGGCGTTCCTCAGGCCACGGCTGTTGCTGCGCGGAGAACCAGAGCCGGTGCACAATGGGCAGAAAATAGGCCGCATTCAACAGACTGCTGACAATCAGCACCGCCACCACCCAGTCCATGCCCACCGCCAGGGCACCGGAGCCCATGGTCCACTTGGTGATAAACCCGGCCAGTGGCGGTGTACCAATCATGCCGAAGGCGCCCAGAGTGAACGCCATGGAAGTGCCCGGCATGCGCTTGCCGGCACCGTTCAGCTCATCAATCCGGTGCACGCCCAAAGTCTCCGCGTAGTTGCCGGCACAGAAGAACAGAGTGATTTTCATAACGCCCTGATGCACCAGATGCACCAGCCCTCCGGCTGCACCCACGGGGCCCAGAAGACACAGGCCGAGCACGATATAAGACACCTGACTGATCGTTGAAAACGCCAGCCGACGTTTCAGATCAACCTGATACAAGGCCCGGGTAGAGCTATAGATGATGGTAAAAGCGGCCACCAGTGCCAGCCCGGTGAGCAGGCCCAACGCCTCGGCGGCTTCGACTCCATAGACTTCAAACACCACCCGAATAATGCCAAAGGCACCGGCTTTGACCACCGCCACTGCGTGCAGCAGGGCACTGACCGGTGCCGGCGCCACCATCGCCTGAGGCAACCAGCCATGGAGCGGTACCAGCGCGGCTTTCACGCCCAATCCGGTAATCAGCAACACAAAGATAATCGTCAGGGGAGCATGCAGGGACGGAGCCACATCAGCAAAATGACCACCTTCCTGAAAACGCAGATCGCCCACCAAACCCTGCAGCCAGGCAATGGCCAGCAGCAGCACCGCACCGCCGGTCAAGGTGTAGATAATGTAGTTACGACCCGCTCGCAGCGCCTTCGGAGTTCCGCGATGCACCACCAGAGGATAGGTGGAGAGGGTGAGCATTTCGTAAAACAGAAAAAAGGTGAACAGATTGCCGGCCAGGGCAATGCCCATGGTGCTGGCCACACACAAGCTGAAAAAACCGAAAAACCGGCTACGGTTGGGCGAGTCTTCCAGATAGCCAACGGCATAGATGGTGGTCAACAGCCACAGCAGAGCCGATAACCCCGCAAACAACATGGCCAGCGCATCGGCCCGCAACACAAACTCGACACCAGGCACCATGGTAAAGACGGCTTGGTACTCGCGGCCCTGAACCACGCCCCAGATCATCACGCCAACCAACACGATTTTCAGACCGGCGGCTGCCAGGTTAATCAGGGTGCGCAGGCGATAGCCCTGCTCCGGCAAGGCAAAAATAATCACCGACGCCATGAGCGAGGTCATCAGCGCAGCAACCGGCAGCAAGGCACTGGTGGTCATGCCCCGCCCCCTTCTGCAAACGGCAGCGCCATCACCGAAAGCACCGACTCCGACACCAGTCCGAGCAAAAGAGAAAGCAGCGCCAGAATCATCGGAATAAACTCAAGGCTCCGGGACGGGTGATAGAAATGATCGATGTCGGAGTCTTCCACAAACGATGCCCGATAAATCCGGAACACATAGGCCGCCGAGAGCAATCCGCCCGCCAACAGAACCACCAGCCACCACCATTGACCACTGGCCAGACTGGCCTGCAGCAACAGCCATTTGGCGGTAAAACCCCCGGTCGGCGGCAACCCCATCAGCGAGACCCCCGCCAGCCCGAAGGAAAACAGCGAAAATGGCAGAAACCGGCTGACCCCGGCCAGCGCATCCACCCGATTACTGCCCACCGACATAATCAGATTGCCGGCCGCCAGAAACATCGCAGCCTTGGCCAGGGCGTGACTGATCACCTGCAAGGTGATGCCCTGTTGCGCCTGCAGGGCGATGGCATCGCTTACCCCCCAGGTGAGCGGGAACAGCAGAAACAGATAACCGATCTGCGCCACCGACGAGTAGGCCACCACCTGCTTCAGCTTCACCTGACGGAATGCCAGCCAGCTGCCCCAGATCACCGCGATGCCGCCCAGGGCGCCAATCAACTGGGCCAACGCATAACTACCAAGATGGCCACCCAGGTCCAGCCAGAGCCGGGCCGCAATATAGAACGAGGCTTTCACCACCAGCGCCGACAACAGCGCACTGACCGGTGATTTGGCAATACCATGGGCCGGCGGCAGCCAGCCATGCATCGGGAACAGGGCGGTTTTCAGGGCCAGGCCCAGCAGCATCAACACCAGAGCAAAGCTCAGGCCTGCCGGTACCTCAGCGCTGTTCAGCAGTGCCGTCACACCGGCCAGCGACAAGGTACCGAACTGGCCGTAGATCAGCGCCACCCCCAACAGATACGCCAGCGAGCCCAGCAGTGCGGCCATCAGGTAACGAATCGCCGCTCGGAGCGCATCCGCCTGCCCACCCAGCGCCACCAGCCCCACCGCGGCAAGGCTGATCAACTCCAGCCCCACATATAGATTGAACAGATCACCGCCAAGCCAGACGGCATTCAGCCCCGCCCAGAGAAACCAGAACAAGGGCCAGAAATAGCGGTGCCAGGCTTTGTCCGGGTCCAGATAGATACTGGCGTGCCAGCCACAGGCCGCCGCCACCACCGCCGTCAGCAAGACAAAGGTGACGGCCAGGCCATCCACCCGCAATTCGATGCCGAGCGGGGCCTGCCAGCCGCCGAGCAGGTAAAGAAAGCCGCCATCGCTGGCAACCACCGCCCACAAGCCCAGTGACACCAGCATCTGCACCGCCATACCCAGCCAGGTCACCACCCGGCCCTTACCGAAATCCACCAACAGGGTCAGCACCGCCCAGGCCAGGGGCGTGAACAGCAGACCGGCCATTAACCCCAGGGTCATTCGGGCGACCCCTCACGGTTGGCTGTCGGAGCCGGCGGTTTAGCTCGCTTTGCCCGGGGCTCGGCCAGCGTGGTCTGACCCGACAAATGGTAATAGCGGCGAATGAGCACCACCGCCAAAGCGGTGGCCGCGATGGCCACAACTATGCCGGTCAGCACCAGGGCCTGGGGTACCGGATCGGGCTGTCCGCCGCGCTGAGCCAGGGCCACCATGATCAGGAACACCCCGGAGCCGATCAGGTTAAAGGCCAGCAGCTTGCGCAGCAGGTGCCGAATCCGCACAAAACCGAACAGGCCAATACTGCACAGGGCGACGCCCGCAAACGCATAAAGCAGTGAGGGTGTCATCCGGCTTCGCCCTCCTCCGGCTCTTCTGTCCGGTTGACCGGGGCCGACACAAACAGTGCCAGCAACACCATGGCAATGGAGAAGGTCAGCACGACTTCGATAATCAGAATCAGCGGCTTGGCGAAGGCCTCCGGATACGCCAGAAACGCGCTGCCAGCCAGCGCACTGGCCACCGCCACCAGCAGGAACACGGAAAACCCGAGCGCCAGGCCAAACCGCAACAACAGGCCGGGGCGCAAAAAGTCCATCGGAATACCGCCAAGACGCATCATCACCCCGGATGCTGCCAATACCGCCCCGGCCTGAAAGGCACCACCGGGGCGATCAGAACCCGCCCACAACAGATAGCCGGCGAGCACCAGCATCAACGGTACAAACCAGCGCTGAAGGGCGTACAACAAGGAATCCGAGGTGCGCAAGTCCGGGTCTTCGAGCGAGGTGGTTTTGGCCATGGAAATGCCGGCAATACCGGCGATGACCAGCACGCCTATTTCAAGCAGGGTGTCGTAACTGCGAAAATTCAGCAGCACCGCGGTAATCGGGTGATCTACCCCGCTGGCGTCCAGATTCTCAGCCAGCAAGTGCGAAAGGTTGACCGGTGCCGGCGTGCCGGCGATCTGCCACACCGTCAGCGCCAGGCCACCGGCAAACGCCAGGCAAACGGTAACCATGATGGCGACACCCAAAAACCGCATCATCGTGACGACCCTGCCTGACCATCGTCGCTATCCTGACCTTCGCCAGGATCAGCCCGGCTATAGCCCAGATGGCGGGCCGCATCCAGCAGCAGAACACCGGTCAGGCCGGCACCAATGGCGGCCTCGGCCAGGGCAATGTCCGGCGCCTGCAGGCGAACCCATACCAGCGCCATCAGCAGGCCAAAGGCGATAAACATCACCACCGCCCGGAACAGATCCCGGGACGCCAACGTGGCGACCGCGGTCACCAGCAGCGCCAGCACCAACAAACCGTCCAGCGCCCACTCAATCATCAGCGGACTCCTTTGCCTCAGGGGGCTCGGGGCGAACATGAACCGCGCGGGCAATCAGGTGGGCTGAGGTGGCACTGGCCGCCAGCGCCGCGGCCCAGATCAGCACCGTTTTTAAGCCACCGGCCAAAGACGGCGCCAGCGGTAACAACGCCAGCACGATGAAACCCAGACCCAGGTTATCGACCTTGGTCAGCGCATGAATGCGGGTCAGAGTGTCGGAGAACCGGAACAGGCCCAGAGTGCCCACGGCAAAAAACAGGCAGCCCAGAATCAGCAGTATCACTTGCAGGGCAAACACGGCGGTTTCAATCATGACGCGCCTCCGGACGATCGCCGGATTTGCTCGCTGAAGCCGGCTGATCAATGCGCACCACCCGGGTTACAAACGCCACAATCGCCAAGACCGACAGCACTGCCAGCGTCAGCGCTACATCCATCAGCGCTGGCATGGCCTGGGCGTGCGCCAGCAGCAATAACAAGGCGACGCCGGTGGTGCCGAACAACTGCGACGCCAGCATCCGATCGGCCGGCGCCGGACCGCGCCAGATGCGGATCAGGGCAATCAATAGCGTCAATAACAAGAAGGCGGCAACGGCATTAAGGATCAGGGTCACAGGGCCGCTCCCCTGGCATGATCAAACGTCAGACCGAAAACCCGGCCCACCTGGCGTTCGGTCTCTCGCACATCACGCTCCACCGGATCTCGGGTATCCAGGCAATGCAGCGTCAGTTGGTCACCCTCAAGCAGCGCGCTCAGGGTGCCGGGCATCAGCGACAGGGTATTGGCCAGCAGCCAGCGGGGGCTGCCCTCAGGCAAACGCAGGGTCAGGGTGATTTCACCGGGATGCACCGGCAAGGCCGGTGCCAGCAGCCGCCGGGCCACATCCAGCCCCGCCAGCACCGAGCGGGAGAGAAAATAACCGAAGAACAACAACAATCCGAGGGGCCGGAGACGAAAACCAGACGGCGGGAACAGGCGCACGGACAACCCGGCCACCAGAACCGCAATGACAACACCAAATCCCAAGCCCGAGACCTCGCCAAGGGTTAACGCCCACCACACCACAAACAGGGCCGCACCACGGAGCACAAAGGTGATGACGGGTGAGGCTGGCGCTGGCTGCATAGGCTCTCCATTTCCGGTGTTAACAGGGCCTTGGTTCGCTAACCCCCTGTTAAAGTTCCCAAAAGCCTACCACAAACTGCCGGCCGGAAAACCAGCCTGACCGGCAACCATCCCTTGTCAGCCCCGCGGCCGGTCTACCAGCTGTATACGCCCCGGTTCAAACCATCGCGAAACGCGCTCAGCACCTTGGCACCCCGAAGGCTGGCACCGGAAAAACCGTCAATGTCGTCAACCACAGTCTCAGGCTGATACAGCCGGAAGATGGCCGCCAACGGCTCCCCTTCCAGGCGCTCGGTGATTTGCTGATACTGACGCAGTACCGGGAAAAGCTCCGCACTCTCGTCCATGGTCAGGTAATCTTCGCCACCATAGAACAGGTGCCGGTAAGAGATGGCCTTGATATGCCCGCTCTCCAGCCGGAACTGCAGGCTGACCTGAATCTGGCCCCGATCAATAAAGTTGCCCCGGTAGGTACCATCCAGATAATTCCCGGGCGCCAGGCCCAGCATCATTTGCCCGGAACGGCTGTCAGCCGTATCCGGGGTCGCAGTTTCAGGCGCAGACGCGAACGCTACCGATGCCGACATCGACGCATCGCCCTCAATCACACCAATCCGATAGGATTCCAGGCGCGCGGCAGCCCGGGGGCTGTGGGGCCGGCCATCGCCTTTGTCTTGCCAGGCGGCGGTCGCCTCTTTGCCACACCAGCGGGTGAAGGTCTCTTCCTCGGTGGGGTGATTGGGCAGGTACTCGGTGAGGTCGTACACCACGCCCCCGATCACTTTCCAGCAGCTACTGGCGCTGTTGTGTTCTGCCACCTGGTCGAGCTGAAAAACACTTTCGCCGCTGGCAACTGCTCTTGCCGGGGCCGGTTCCGGGCTGCTCTGCACCATATTTACGACCACCAGAGTCAGCACCACGCTGACAAAGGCAACAAATCCGGTATAAGCAATTCGGTTACTGGTCATAGAAAATCAAAAGCCTCCGTGTGGATGCGATCAGCAGGCACACCCTCGTGCCTGAGCAGGGTTTGCAGGTGGGCAATCATCCCGGGCGGCCCACACAGGTAGGCCTCGCGTTCGGCAAAATCCGGGCAGTGTTGGGCCAGATACTCCCTCGTGATCACGCCATGCTCATTGATATAGTGGGCGTGGACCGTGAGGGTTGCGCTGGCCTCGGCGATTTCAACAAGCTCGTCCAGGTAATAAGCCCGCTCGGGCCGGTTGGCCAGATAAAACAGACAAGCGTCCGGCCCCGGCGCCGCATTCTGCATCTTATCCCGGGCGCCAGAGACAAACGGGGTGATGCCAATACCGCCGGCCAGCCACAGCTGCTTGCGCTGCGACGCCGGTGAGTCGGAACCCGACGTCTTCGAGCCAGGGGTTTCAAAGAAGGTGCCATAAGGCCCCTAAATGCGAACCTCGGCAC
>JAWOAO010000230.1:0-6082 GCA_046498485.1 Marinobacter sp.
CCTCAAAGATGCTCCGTGAGCACCCCAAAAGATTGACACGATAGCTTTCTTCCCCATATCATACATCGAGAGACATTAATTATGGTGGAGAATACACTGACAAGGCACCAGCTCCTCTCCTGCATGGAGCTGGGCAAGACTCTGACCTCTGAACTTCACTCGGAACGGCTCTTCTCGAAAATCCTCCAGAAGGTTTCGGAACTGCTTCCAGCAGAGCGCTGGTCACTGCTTCTGATCGACGAGAGCACAGATGAACTCCGCTTCGAGCTGAGCGTGAATCTGGATCCGGAGATTCTAAAGGACGTTCGATTGGCGCTGGGAGAAGGAACTGCCGGCAGGGTGGCTTTGGAACAGAGGCCCCTGTATGTGGAGGACTGTACGGGACTGTGATTTCTTCTTCGGTGAGGTTGATAGAATCTCCGGGTGCGAGACGAGGTCTGTCATCTGCGTTCCCCTCATTTTCCTGGGGAGAACAGTCGGTGTCATCGAAGTGGTGAATCCCAGAGTTACCCAGAACTATGCCTTAGCGCTTGGGGTTAGCAGCCGATCAATCGGGCATCTGAAGAAACGGTTTGTGGAAAATGGACTGGAGGCGGCCCTGGCGCGAAAGCCGCGTGAGAAACCTCCCCGAGAGGTCAAGTTTGATGGGGCCTTTGAAGCGAGATTGATAGCCTTGGCCTGCTCGGAAGCTCCAGAGGGATATCGGCGGTGGACGGTCAGGCTGCTGGCCGATAAGGCGGTTGAGTTGAAATTTGCCGAATCGGTGTCACATATGTCCGTGCAGCGGGTTTTAAAAAAATGAACTTCAGCCTCACCGCAGCAAATACTGGAAGATCCCGCCGGAAAGCAGTGCGGCCTTCGTAGCGAACATGGAGGATGTTCTGGAGGTATATCACCTGCCGTATGATCCGGACTATCCGGTGGTGTGTATGGATGAATCCTGCAAACAGATGGTCGGCGAAGTGCGCTGCCCGATCCCGTGTTCGCCTGGACGGCCGGTGCTCGTGGACGATGAATACGTCAGAAACGGGGCCGCACAAATTTTCATGGAAGTGGAACCTCTGGCGGGCAGAAGACATGTAGCGGTCACCGAACATCGCACCGGGAAGGATTGGGCGTTGCAGATCAAAGAAATGCTGCTTGAACGCTATCCTAATGCGATCAAAGTGCGTCTGTCTGGTGATGGACAATCTCAATACCCATAATACCGCATCACTCTATGAGACGTTTGGACCCGAGCAAGCCAGGCATTTGGAGGAACGGCTGGATATTCATTACACGCCGAAGCATGGCAGGTGGTTGAACATGGCGGAGATAGAACTCAGCGTTCTTAAAGGACAATGTCTTGATCGCCGGATCCCCGACATGGCTACCATGCGGAGCCAAGTGGCCGCATGGGAGAAAGAGCGGAATAACAGCGCAAGAAAAATATCCTGGCAATTTACGACTCCTGAGGCACGGGTCAAATTGAAACGGCTATATCCACAGCTCTACGTGTTACATGGTACTAGGGAACTTCTTAACACGGGTCCCGTTAACATTTGTCGGAGCCTTATCCCAGAATTTCAGCAACACCTTCCACATGACGGCGGTGTCCGCATCGCCGTAGCCCTGTACCTGGGCAGCTTCGTTAATGAATTCCACCGACCGGGTCAAAAGAGGAGGTGCGCCGTGGCGGCACGCCATGTCCGCAGCCAGTCGCACGTCCTTGACCAGTAGGTTGACTGTGAAAGTCGCGTTTTCGTATTCGTCTTCTGCCACGCGTCGACCCAGTTCCTTGAAAAGGTTGCTTACCGTGCCCGCCTGGCTTCCCGTTATGGTTTCGTACAAGAGCTTGGGCGGCAGGCCCATGCGATGGGCGATAGCCATCATCTCGGCCGTCATGGCGTTTATCGCACCGAACATCAGCTGGTTCAAAAGCTTAACCCGATTCCCCGCCCCTGTGGCTCCCATCGGGTATATGGCCGAGGCCACGATTTCTAGTACGGGGCGGACTCGTTCCAGCGTTTGAGCATCACCGCCCACCGGCAGCGCCCAGGCTCCCACACTCTCCGGGCGCCCCAGCACGGGCGCGTCCAGGTACCCGACTCCTTGTGCGCTGGCTGCTTCCGCCATGGCTTCAGTAGTAGCCGGGTCAACGGTGCTCATATCGACTATCGTCCCGCCTTGCCTTGCTGCGGACAGCAGACCGGTCTTCCCGGTCACGCAGGAGGCGACCTCCTCCGGACCTGGAAGAAACATCAGCACTGTTTCGGCCAAGCGAGCGACCTCTGCCGGCGTAGCGGCTGTTTCCGCCCCCATGGTTGCGATTCTCGCCAGGGCAGTGCCCGCAACGTCGTAAGCGATGATCTGGTAACCATTTCCACGCAATTTTCCTGCGGCTGCTCGGCCCATCACGCCGGCACCGCATAGGCCGACGACAGACATTAGGACTCCTTGTCAATCCCTCAAGTGGAGATGAACCGCCACCCCCCCTGAAAAACACTCCGGGGTGCAGAGGATCTTCGGCTTGTT
Organism: Marinobacter sp.; assembly: GCA_046498485.1. Lineage (GTDB taxonomy): Bacteria > Pseudomonadota > Gammaproteobacteria > Pseudomonadales > Oleiphilaceae > Marinobacter. Next base: position 2,515 of record JAWOAO010000230.1, read on the forward strand.
GCCAACAAAGCGGCTCGCTCGCCCCATCGCTTCGTCAAACGTCTTTACCGGCGTGAATCCCATGCCCCGGGCATATGCAGGGGCTTGCGCACCTACCAGGTAAACCGCCGAGGCCCACAATGCAGGCACACTTCCGCCGCTTATCATGCTCATGGCGTGAAAGGGATGGTAGGTATAATTGTTGGAGTACTGAAATCGATACTCGTAGCGTTTCGAAATCTCAGCCGCGTCTTCCGATTCCAGGAAATCGGCCGGATCGCAGTATGTTTGAAGCCTCTTGTAGGTTTCTTCATACGAAGGGAACCAATGTGGGTTAAACCAGCCGTCGCAGACCGACGCGGCGATGATGACTCCCCCTTCCCGAAAAGCATGCCAGCAACGCGAAAGCTGGCCTCCTATGGCCAGACTCATAAGGATCGGATTGGTGCCCATCCCTGGGCCGTAGTGAAAATTGCGCGGAAGCCCCATAACCAAAACGTCTGCAGGCTCCTTTATGTCTAGCCTCACGTTGGTACGCCGGTCGGCCAGCGACCACGTCGCCTCCTCCACTTGATCCAGGGCCCCTGCTTGAACGTCGAGAACATCTGCATACTGCCCCAGTACAGCGTCTACGGCGAAGATGCGCTTACCTATACCTTTTTCCATAGCCTGGCCTATGCTGCGGAATTGTTTGCGCATGTGAGAAGTGGTGGAAGCCCCCAGCCAGTCTTTGCGATGCATGGTTGAAGGACGATGATGAGAGGCGATAGACTGCCATCCTGATATACCTGTGACAATCATCTTGTAGCCGCCCGAGTAACCTCCGTAAGGATTCCCGGCACAATGGCCGAGCACGATAGGCAGATCGGCCTCTGCTATCAGCCTGTTGCACTGCACACGATTGCCCATTTCGTCGAACCCTAGGTCAACCAGATCGGGCGCCTCCGCATCGTGGTTGATCAACCGCTCCGGGTAAAAGCGGTCAACTATCTCCTTCCCGAGGTACCAGTACCATTCTTCAACAGTATTCTTGCGGTGAAGCCCCATGGAGCAGAGCAAGGTTATATTCTCCAGCGGGGTGCCGCCCTTGAGCAACTCCTCCACGATAAAAGGAATGGCCACCTTGCGGTGAGCGTTAGCATGAGCCCCCCCCTTTACCCGGTCAGGGAAACCGACCACCACCTTTGTGTCGGGGCCACTCAATTCCCGCAAGGGAGGGAATCCTAGTGGGTTTTCCAGCGCCCGGCGTGTGGCCTCCACCGGATCGGTCTTGGGCGGATCGGTGTATGTTTGTCCGTAGCGGACAACAGTGGCAGTATCGGGTAGTTCAACACGCATCCTAGAGTCGCCATAATCTAACAAAACTTCCTGCATTTTTTCTCCTTTATCGATAATTATATTAACGTTCGGCTATACTGGAAGCTGTTTTTATATGTTCCTCTACTGCCGATTTGATATCATAGTCCGGGGCCCAACCAAGTTCAAGCCGTGCAGGAGTATCATTGTAGGAAACGGGATAGGGGGAAAGCTTGGTGCCCTCTTTCGCCAGCGTAACCGGTGCGTTGGGGCGCAAATTGCGTGCTACTTCCACAACCTCCCGAATCGAATGAACGCCGCCAGCAATGTTGTAGACCCTCTGAGGCGCGGCTTCAGCCTCCCACAGAGTGATGATTGCTTTGACTGCGTCCATTATGTAGAGCCAGTCTCCCCTCTCATCTGGGTTGGGAATTTCCATCTGCTCGTCCAAGGCGAAGGCGTCCAGGATTTTCGATGAATAAAGGGCGGTAATGCCGGAGACCCGGCCCGGTCCAAACACCCAAGTGAACCGCAACGCACGAGTATCCAGATTGCGCTTATTTGCATACCATCTAAGCAGATGCTCTGATGCCAGCTTTGTCTGGCCGTAGACCGTCTCCGGGTTCTTCACAGCATCGTCTCGGACCGGCTCGTCGACGTCTCGTCCAAAAACCGAGATGGAACTCAGCATTACGAAGCGCCTCACTCCAAGTGCCACAGCGGCGTCCAGGAGCACCTGGGTGGAACCGAAGTTGACCCGGAATCCTCTCAAGGGGTCGTCCTCGCATGGCCCTGCCAGTAAAGCGCCAAGGTGAAATATATCCGTGATGTTTTCTTTGGCCATCAAGCGATAAAGGTCAACGTCCGATGAAAGATCTCCCTTTACATATTTCACTCGGTCAGCCATGCCGTCGAGCACCCGTGTTCTATCTGCCAGATCGAACGCCACCACTTCGACCCCTCGTTCAACTAGGGCCGGAATCAGGTAACCGGCGATAAATCCGGCACCCCCTGTAACCAAAGCTCTCATTGTAGGTTTCCCTTTTCTAGATCTTGAGGACTCGACAAAGGCTACCGCGCGGATAAAGCCTGCTCTTTGTATTCCTGCATGACTTCCTGGCTGAGCTCTTCGCGGAGCTCCAGGAATTCCTTCTCCATCTTTAGAGATTCCTCCCTAGGGTAAGGAAATGGCACTGTTACCACGTCACGGATTCGTGCCGGCCGAGAAGTAACCACTACCACCCTATCCGAGAGAAAGATGGCTTCTTCCACCGCATGGGTGATGAACAGTACCGTCTTGCGTTTCTCCAGGAGTACTTCCAGGAGCTGTGCCTGCATGGTGCTCCGGGTTTGAGCGTCCAGAGCACCGAAAGGTTCGTCCATCAAAAAAATCTCCGGGTCTACGGCGTATGCCCGTGCAATGGCCACCCTCTGCCGCATCCCGCCGGAGAGTTCTTTGGGAAAGGCGTCCTCGAAACCACCCAGCCCCATAAGCCGGATGAGATCGGTGACTATACGTTGTCTTTCCTGCTTGGATGTTCTGGTAGCCGCCAACTTCAAGCCGAACTCGATGTTCTTAGAAACCGTAAGAAAAGGAAAAATCGCATATTGTTGAAAAATTACGCCTCGTTCCTTGCCGGGCCGGGTGACGGGGACTCCGTCCAAAAGGATTTCACCTTCGGTTGGCTCCAGGAAGCCTGCTACCATATTGAGGATAGTCGACTTCCCGCAGCCGCTCGGTCCAAGCAGGCTGACGAACTCGTTGCTCGCGATCTGGAAACTGAAGTCTCTGACAGCCTCAACGGTTCTGACTCTTGATTCAAACACTTTAGATACTTGCCGAATATCTATCTTAATATCAGTTTGGTTTTTCTGGTCTTTAGCTATCACTCTTAACCTCTTTTTAATACCCTAAGCAGTAAAGTCCTCTTTCCATCGAGTGAAGTAGCTTGTCAGCCAGCTGATGAGACGATCCATAATCAAGGCCAGTAGACCAATTATAATGATTCCCAGATAAATCACAGCAATCTGGAAGTAGTTACTGGCATCCTGAATTACCGCACCCAGCCCCTCCTGTGCGGCCACCAATTCGGCAGCCACCAGTGTGGCCCAGGAAACTCCGAGGGCGACACGCAGGGCGGTCAAAATGTGAGGGACGGACAAAGAAAACACCACTTTGGTGAAGATCTCAAATCCGGAAGCTCCCAGCGTTCTGGCCGCCCTTATGAAAATGGGATCAATGCCCGAAATCCCCTCGTACATTACCACCACGGAAGCAAAGAAAGCCGCGTAA
>JAWOAO010000234.1:0-3396 GCA_046498485.1 Marinobacter sp.
TGTCGGAAGCCGACATGCAGTAGGACCTGGATCGGCGCAAACCCGGAACCTCACGGCATACCACGCAGCGACGGGAAGCGGATGAGGTTCGTATCCTGTCCGGGGTGTTTGAGGGCAAGACTACGGGCACTCCCATCGGTCTGATCATCGAGAACACCGACCAGCGATCCAAAGACTATTCCAAGATTTCCGAGCAGTTTCGGCCGGCTCACGCTGATTACACCTACATGCATAAGTACGGTGTTCGTGACTATCGGGGCGGTGGTCGTTCATCTGCCCGCGAAACCGCCATGCGCGTGGCGGCAGGGGCGGTGGCCCGCAAGTACCTTGAGCAGCGCCTGGGCATCCGCATCCGCGGGTATCTGGCGCAGCTCGGCCCGATCAAGGCGGAGAAGCTGGACTGGGATCAGGTGCACCAGAATCCGTTTTTCTGTCCGGATGCCGACAAGGTGCCTGAGATGGAAGCCTACATGGACGCTTTGCGCAAAGAGGGTGACTCTATCGGCGCCCGCATCAACGTGGTCGCAGACGGCGTACCGCCGGGGCTGGGCGAACCGATCTTCGATCGCCTGGACGCCGATCTGGCCCACGCCCTGATGAGCATCAACGCGGTCAAGGGTGTGGAAATTGGTGCCGGGTTTGGCTGCATCGATCAAAAGGGCACCGAGCACCGGGATGAAATGACCCCCGAAGGCTTCCTGTCCAATCACGCAGGTGGTGTGTTGGGCGGCATTTCCTCGGGTCAGCCGATTGTCGCCAGCATGGCGCTGAAACCGACCTCCAGCCTGCGTCTTCCCGGGCGCAGCATCGACGTCAACGGTAACCCGGTTGAGGTCATCACTACCGGGCGCCACGACCCCTGTGTCGGCATTCGCGCCACGCCCATCGCCGAGGCCATGATGGCCATCGTGCTGTTGGATCATTACCTGCGTCACCGTGGTCAGAACGGCGACGTGGCAGTAACGACGCCGATTCTCGGCCAGCTGTGATCCCGGGGAGGAGTCACCATCTACTGGCGACTGTCTAACCTCTACTTCTGGTTCTTCGCCCTGCTGGGGGGGCTGTTGCCATACTGGTCCCTCTATCTGGAGGGGCAGGGCTTCTCCTATCTGCAGATTGCCACCCTGATGGCAACCATCCAGCTCACCAAAATTGTCGCGCCCAGCGTCTGGGGCTGGCTCGGCGATCGGTCCGGGCAACGGGTGCGCCTGGTGCGCTTCGGCGCCATTACCGGTTCATTGTTTTTTGCCGGCGTGTTTGTGGAGCCGGGCTTCTGGGGCTTGATGCTGGTGATGCTGGCGTTCACTTTCTTCTGGAACGCGATCCTGCCGTTGTATGAAGTAATCACTCTCAGAGCCCTGGGCAGCAAAAAAGACAAGTATGGCAAGATTCGCCTGTGGGGCTCGGTCGGATTTATTGGTGCCGTCGCGGCGGTGGGTGGCATTCTGGAATGGGTGCCGGTTGATCGCCTGCCCTGGTTGTTGTTGCCGGTGTTCCTCGGCATCGTGGTATCGGCATTTCTGGTGCCGGCAGAGCCAGGGGGGCAGAAACCGCCTGCGCCTAAAGGCAGTCTGAAAGCCATCATGACCCATCCGGCAGTGATCACCTTTTTCCTGATGAACTTTCTGCTGCAGGTGTCCCACGGCGCCTATTACACCTTTTTCAGTATCCACCTGGCGCAACACGGTTACGGCAAACTGTCCATCGGGTTGCTGTGGTCACTCGGCGTGCTCGCGGAAATCGGTCTGTTCCTGGTGATGCATCGGTTATCGCTCAGGTTCAGCGTGCGCCAGATCGTCATCGGTGCACTGTTTTTAACCATGATCCGCTGGGCGCTGATTGCCGAGCTCACCACGGTTGTGCCGGTGCTGATCTTTGCCCAGCTGTTGCACGCGGCCTCCTATGGCGCCTTGCACGCGGTTTCTGTGCAATACATCCAGGGCTTCTTTGGCAAGCATCATCATGGCCAGGGTCAGGCGCTCTACAGCGGTCTGACTTTTGGCGCCGGCGGCGCGATCGGCGCCTGGCTGTCCGGCTTCCTGGTCGAGGGTATCAGCACCTCTGCGGCGTTCTGGGGTGGAGCTGTCGCGATGGCGGTGGCCATTGTGATCAGCTGGCGCGGGCTGCAACCCTTGCCGGCCGATGACCACACCGCAAGCCACTGATCAGGCCCCGGTTTCCTCGGCTTCAACAATCTCCAGCAGCGCCCTGGCGCCATTGCTGAGCTGGCGCCCTGACAGCGCAACGGCGCCCAGCACCCGGGTGACCGGATGACCAACCTCAAGCACCCGCAAGCTATGGTCCAGCATGCTCACCGGCAGCACACTCCAACCCAGGCCGACACTGGTCATCATCTTGATGGTTTCCAGGTAGTTGGTCGGCATCAGTGGTTTCAGGGGCAGGTTGGCTTCGAGCAACAGTCGGCTGACCACGCGGTAGGTGGCGGTGCTGGTATCCGGCAGCAGGGCCGGGTGTTGGGCCAGGTCCTGCAGTGTCGGGTTGGCCAGTTGGGCCAGCGGGTGGCCGGCGCCGATCACGAAGGCCATGGGATCTGGCCATTGCGCCAGAATCCGGTATTGCGGGTTCATGCTGTCGCTGAGGGTGACGAAGGCGAGTTCGGCGTTACGTTTGTTCATCTGATGGTAAGCGGCATCGGATTCCATGAACTGCAGATCGAGGGTGACCTGGGGGTATGCCTTGCGGAATCGTCTGAGCCAGTTGGGCAGGTGGTGCAGGCCGATGTGGTGGCTGGCGATGACTTGCAGTTCGCCTTCGATGGTGTCGGCGTCTGGTGACAGCGCCAGTCTGGCATTGTGGATTTCGTCGAGTATCTTGCGGGCATGGGGCAGCAGTCGGGCGCCGGCTTCGGTGACGCGGATATCGCGGTTGCTGCGGTCGACCAGTCGGGTGCCAAGCTGGTTTTCCAGGGCGGCCAGGCGCTTGCTGATCGCCGGCTGCGTCAGATGCAGCGTTTCGGCGGCTTCGGAAAAGGAGCCCTGGTCGACTATGGCCAGGAAGGCCTTCAGTGCGTTTGAGTCCATGGATTGTGCTCGGCTCTTTGGCGAAGTCCGCTGGTTTTGGTGTAGGTCCCGGGTTGGGGGTCGCCCTTCCAAAAAACGCTACGAGCACATCCATGTGCGCTTCGTTCGGGCCATCCCTGGCCCTCAAGATTTTTGGAAGGGCGACCCCCAACCCGTGCCCCAGGCTCTGGGCGTCAGCATATCGATGCCCGGTAAGTTGGAATACCCTGAAAGACTTTGGGGCGCGCTCTGGTGGTTAGGGCTTTTCAAAACCGTTGAGGGCCAGGGATGGCCCGAAAGAGCCCACACGGATGTGCTTGTAGGCGTGTTTTGAAAAGCCCTAACCACCAGAGCGTGCCTGGCACGGATGATGAAG
>JAWOAO010000333.1:0-2516 GCA_046498485.1 Marinobacter sp.
CAGCAGCATGCGGCGGATGTCGGCGTGGCGGATCAGCGGAACTTGCGGCGTGTCGGGGTCTTTCTCGCCAACGGGTCGCCCCTGTTTGCGATCACGGGCATAGTCCAGCGCGTGCAGATAGCCGGTATATCCCAGCATGACCGAGCCCAGGCCGACGCCGATGCGGGCTTCGTTCATCATATGGAACATCGCCGCCAGCCCGTTGTTGGGCTCGCCTACCAGATAGCCCACGGCACCGTCTTTCTCACCGAAGTTGAGCATGGTGGAGGTTGTGCCGCGATAGCCCATTTTATGAATCAGACCGGCCAGTGCCACATCGTTACGCTCACCCAGGCTGCCATCTTCATTGACCAGAATCTTGGGCACGATAAACAGCGAAATGCCTTTCACCCCGGCAGGGGCGTCCGGCAAGCGGGCAAGCACCATGTGGATGATGTTATCGCTCAGCTCATGATCACCCGCGGAAATATAGATCTTGTTACCAAATAGGCGGTAGCTGCCATCGTCCTGAGGCTCCGCGCGGGTGCGCAAATCGCCCAGGGAAGATCCGGCCTGGGGCTCCGTCAGGCACATGGTGCCGAAGAACCGACCGGCCATCATCGGCTCAGCGAATGTCTGCTGCTGATACTCACTGCCCTGGGCCATGATCAGATTCGCCGCCGCAATCGTCAGCCCCGCGTAACCCTGGGTGCCCACGTTCGCGCCCTTGAGCATGCCCACACACATCTGGGCCACCGCTGCCGGAAGCTGCATGCCGCCACGCTCAAAGTCCTGACCAGCCGCCATCAGGCCAGTATCCCGCAGAACATCCAGGGCCTTTTTGACTTCCGGGCGCATTTCCACCCGGCCGTTTTCGAACCGGGGTTCCTCCTCGTCGACCAGTCGCGCGTGGGGGGCGAATTCTTCAGCGGCTACTTTCAGTGACAGGTCCAGCGCTGCCTGAAGGGTTTCGCGGTTGTGCTCGGCGTAGCGTTCGTAGCCCAGGGTCTGCTCGACGTCATGCAGTTCAAACAGCTGGAAAGCAAGGTCTTGGGTGTTGATGATTTTTTGTTGCATGGCCTCGTTACCCTTGGCTTGAATGAACTCGGTAGCCTGCTGGGCTGGAGTCTGGTCCTGCGGTGGGGGTACCGTTTCTTATGGGAAAAGAACTCGCTTCGCTCAGACACCTTTATCCCGTCAGAAAAGGTACCCCCACCCCATGACCGGCCTGACTACAGCGTTATACCTTGCTTAAACCACTTCAAACAGGCCAGCAGCGCCCTGGCCACCTCCGATACACATGGTTACGACCACATACTTGGCACCAAGGCGTTTGCCTTCGATCAGGGCATGGCCAGTCAACCGAGAGCCGGTGACGCCATAGGGGTGGCCAATAGAGATAGAACCGCCGTTCACGTTCAGTTTTTCCATGGGGATACCCAGACGATCACGGCAGTACACCACTTGTGACGCAAAAGCCTCGTTCAACTCCCACAGGTCGATGTCATCCATTTTCAGACCATTCCGTTCCAACAGCCGTGGAATGGCGAACACCGGGCCGATACCCATTTCATCTGGCTCGCAGCCTGCAACGGCGAAGCCGCGGAAGATGCCCATAGGCTCAATGTTGTTCTTTTCAGCGTAGGTGCTGTTCATCACGGTACACACGGACGCACCGTCAGACAGCTGGGACGCGTTACCCGCTGTCACGAATTGGCCTTCACCACGCACCGGGTCCAGACCCTGAAGGCCTTCGAGGGTGGTATTCGGGCGGTTGCACTCATCCCTGGTCAGAGTGACATCTTTCTGACTGACCTCCCCCGTTTCCTTGTCCTTCACCAGCATAGTGGCGTCGAAAGGCACGATCTCATCGTCGAACTTACCAGCTTCCTGAGCCGCAGCAGTGCGCTGCTGGGAGATCAATGCGTACTCGTCCTGGGACTCACGGCTGACACCATAGCGCTGGGCCACAATATCGGCGGTTTCAATCATCGCCAGGTACAGCTCGGGCTTGTTCTTCATCAGCCAGTCGTTGGTGGCGTGGAAGCTGTTGAGTTTATCGTTCTGCACCATGGAAATGGATTCGACACCACCGGCCACCATGGCCGGCACTTTCTCTGACACCACCCGCTGAGCGGCAATGGCAATGGACTGAAGACCGGAGCTGCAGAACCGGTTAATGGACAGGCCAGCCGTCGTCACCGGCAGACCGGCACGAATAGCTGCCAGGCGCGCCATGTTCTTGCCCTGGGCGCCTTCGTGGAAGGTGGCGCCAAGGATCACGTCTTCAACAATGCTCGGGTCGATGCCCCCACGCTCAACAGCTTGTTGGATTACGTGACCGGCCAGATCTACAGAGTGGGTGTTGTTCAAGGCGCCACGGTAGGATTTACCGAGGCCCGTGCGTGCGGTGGAGACAATAACGGCATCAGACATAACAGTGTCCTTCATAATCGGTGTAGACGAGGTCGGATTTACCCGTGAAGGGCATAAAAGGCGCAGCCGTAATCCGACACCAGGTTGAGCGTTTCGACAGC
>JAWOAO010000377.1:0-3701 GCA_046498485.1 Marinobacter sp.
AAAGGACGTCTTGCCGTCCTCACCCCGGACATCCTGCTGATGGTGTCGGACGAAATCGTGGTGTTCGATAACCTGCGCGGCAAGCTGCACCTGATTGTGCACGTCGACCCCGCGGTCGAAGGCGCCTACCGGCAGGCCCAAACCCGCATTAACGAGCTGGAAAGCCAGCTGCACCGGCAAACCACCAATGCCCCGAGAACCCCCGCACACCTGCGCGGCAAAGTGGTCGACGAGCGCGATTTTATCTCCGGCTTCAGCCAGGACAAGTTCGAAGCCGCGGTCGACAAGATCAAGGGCTATGTGCTGGACGGCGACGTCATGCAGACCGTGATCTCCCAGCGCATGTCGATCCCGTTCGAGGCACCGCCCTTGAACCTGTACCGGTCGCTGCGGGTACTGAACCCGTCGCCCTACATGTATTTCCTGGACCTGGCAGACTTCCACATTGTTGGCTCTTCGCCGGAAATCATGGCCCGGGTCGAAGACGAAGAAGTCACCGTGCGGCCCATCGCCGGCACCCGCAAACGCGGCGCCACCGATGCCGAAGACAAGGCGCTGGAACGAGAACTGCTGGCCGATCCGAAAGAAATTGCCGAGCACCTGATGCTGATTGACCTGGGCCGTAACGATGCCGGCCGGGTGTCGGAAACCGGCACCGTCAAGCTCACCGACAAGATGATTGTCGAGCGTTATTCCCACGTCATGCACATCGTCTCTAACGTCACCGGCCGCCTGAAAACCGGCACCAGCTGCCTGGACGTGTTGCGCGCCACACTGCCCGCCGGCACGCTGAGCGGCGCCCCGAAAATCCGGGCGATGGAAATCATCGACGAACTGGAGCCGGTCAAACGCGGTGTTTACGGCGGCGCCGTCGGCTACCTGTCGTTCAACGGCAACATGGACACCGCCATTGCCATCCGCACCGCGGTGATCAAAGACAACACCCTGCACATCCAGGCCGGCGCCGGCGTAGTGGCCGATTCGGTGCCGCGTCTGGAATGGAAAGAAACCATGAACAAGGGCCGCGCCATTTTCAAAGCCGTGGCCATGACCTATAACGATTACGATCACTGAGGCCGCAGTCCGGGCCGTTTACGCTCACTCGGAGACCGAACATGTTGTTATTTGCCAGATCCGGCCAACGGATTGCCCTGCTGATACTGGTGCTGTTCAGCACACAGCTGCAGGCCGGCGACCCCGTGCGCATCGCGGCCGCTTCTGATTTGCGTTATGCCCTCGATGACATTATCGATCGGTATCGTGAGGCCCACCCGAATACGGCCATCGAGGTGATCTACGGCTCCTCCGGCAAGATGACCACCCAGATTATCAATGGCGCGCCCTACGACCTCTTTTTTTCCGCCGACATTGCGTTCCCGGAAAGGCTCAAGGCCGAAGGCCTGACCAGCACCGAGCCGGCGGTCTACGCTATTGGCCGCATCGTGATCTGGAGCAACACCGTGAACGCCGCCGACCTCAGCCTGGAAGAGCTGGCGTCGGCTGCCGTTACCCGCATCGCCATCGCTCAACCGGCGCATGCGCCTTATGGCCTGCGCGCCAAAGAAGCGCTGCAAGCCGCCGGGGTATGGCAAGCAGTGCAGAGCAAACTGGTGTTTGGCGAGAATATTGCCCACACCGCCCAGATGGTCGAATCGGGTGCCGCTCAGGTTGGCATCATCGCGCTGTCTCTGGCCCGGTTTCCCGAGCTGGCAAAGCACGAGTACCACCTGATCGACAACGCCTTGCACAATCCGCTGACCCAGGGTTATGTGGTCACCAAACGTGGCGGCGACAAACCCGGGGCCATGGCGTTTGCCGACTTTATGACCACCGGGCAGGCACACGACATCATGACCCGCTACGGCTTTGTCATGCCCGAGTAAGCAACGCCACCGTACCGTTTCTGGCACTATTTCTGGCAGTAAGGGAAGCCCATGTTCACACTCGGACCCGCCGAATGGCAGGCCATCGAGGTCACCCTCCGGCTGTGCCTGTACACCACCATCATTCTGTTGGTGCTGGCCACGCCCCTCGCCTGGTGGCTGGCCAAGGGCCGCTCCTATACCCGGGTAGTGGTGCAGGCGGTGGTCGCCCTGCCCCTGGTACTGCCACCAACCGTGCTCGGCTTTTACCTGTTGATGGCGCTGGGGCCCAGAGGCGTGGTCGGTAAAACTCTGGAAGACCTGGGCTTTCATCATCTCGCCTTTTCCTTTGAAGGCATATTGATTGCCTCCGTCATCTACTCCATGCCCTTTGCCGTGCAGCCGCTGACCGAAGCGTTCAGCAGCCTGGGCCGGCGCCCGGTCGAGGTAGCCAGCAGCCTCGGCGCCGGCGCCCTCGACCGTTTCCGCACGGTGATCTTTCCGCTGACCCGCGGTGGCTTTGTCGTGGCGGCCACGCTGACCTTTGCCCACACCCTGGGCGAATTCGGCGTCATCCTGATGCTGGGTGGCAGCATCCCCGGCGAAACCAGGGTGCTGTCGGTGCTGATCTACGATCACGCCGAGGGCATGAATTATGCCGCCGCCCATAGCCTGTCGCTGATGCTGCTGATTTTCGCCTTCATGACCCTGTTCGTGGTGTACAGCATCACCCGGCGCTTCCGGGTAGCCAGCGTATGACGCTCAAGGTTCAGGCTCAGCTGCGCTACGGCGAGGATTTTGAACTCAGGGTGGACCACGAGTTACCTATTGAAGGCGTGACCGGCCTGTTTGGTCGCTCCGGTTGCGGCAAGACCACCTTGCTGCGGCTGATTGCCGGCCTGGAGCGGGCCAAAGGTGGCACCGTACGTTTTGGCGATCAGTTCTGGCAGCAGAACCGCACCTTCGTGCCGCCGCACAAGCGTCGGATCGGCCTGGTGTTTCAGGAACACAGCCTGCTGCCGCATCTGTCGGTGCAGGACAACCTGCTTTACGGTTATACACGGACGCCGACACCTCTGCGCCGCCTGCACCCACCCGAAGTGACCGCCATGCTGGACATCGATGATCTGCTGAACCGGCGCATCGATCAGTTATCCGGTGGCCAGCGCCAGCGGGTGTCACTGGGCCGGGCGCTGCTGATCAGCCCACAGTTGCTGCTGCTCGACGAGCCCATGGCGGCACTCGACACCCAGACCAAGCGGGAGATCATGCCGTTTCTTGCTCGCATGGCGACGGAGTCAGGCGTGCCGATCATCATGGTCAGCCATTCTCCGGATGAGGTTGAACGGCTGGCGGACCGGATTGTTTTCATGCAGGACGGTCAGATCCAGCGCATCGAAACCCTGCACCAGTCACTGGCCCGCCCGGACTCGCCATTATTTGAAAACGCCGGCGCCGTGTCGGTGCTGGAAGGCGCTCTGGGCGACACCTGCGAAGACGGCGTCCGGCCGTTTGGTCCGCCGGAGGCACGATTGTGGGTGCCGAATGCGCCACGAGCTCCGGCCAAACCGAACCTGCGACTGCGCATTCTGGCCCGGGACGTCAGCCTGTCGCTGGTATACCCCCAGCACATCAGCATCCAGAACCACCTGCCGGTGACCATAGAACGCATCGACCCACCCAGGGACAACCGCTGTGTGGTGGCCTGCCGCACCGCCGATGGCCAGCTGATCCTGGCCGAAGTCACCGCACGGGCGGTGCGCCAGCTGAATCTTGAAACCGGAACCCGGCTGTATGCGCTGATCAAGTCGGTGGCCTTGCTGGAATGAGGCGGCCCTG
>JAWOAO010000081.1:0-3120 GCA_046498485.1 Marinobacter sp.
CGGGCCGATCGTCGGCCATGTCGGGGCACGGGCGTGGTCCGGATGGGCGGCCATCAGGAAGGCTACTGCCGGCCACCGTACCCGGGTGGTCGTCCGGCCCCCTATGTCGACCAGGAAATCATCCAGGGTAACGGCCAGATGCTCACTGTCTGGGCCTGCAACGCTTTCCAGACCACCCTCAATGCCGAGCAGTACCGCAACGAAGTTCTGCGCCGCAGCGACATCGTCAAACAGGCCATGCGCAAGGTGCGCGGGGTCAACCCGGAGGAAATGGCCAAGGTTATTCACAAGGCGGTGAAGGAAGACGGCGGCCTGTTCGTGACCGTGATCGATCTTTATGCCACCAAGTTTGCCGACGCCGCCCACATGGTGCTGCCGGCAGCGCATACCGGCGAAATGAACCTGACCTCGATGAACGGTGAGCGGCGTTTGCGCCTGTCCGAGAAATTCATGGACGCGCCCGGCACCGCGAAACCGGACTGCCTGATTGCCGCCGACATGGCCAACGCCCTGCGCAAGCTGTACGAAGCGGATGGCAATGCCGAGATGGCCAGGCGCTTTGAAGGCTTTGACTGGCAAACCGAGGAAGACGCCTACAACGACGGCTTCCGCCGCGCCGGCCAGCCCGGGGCACCAGACATCGAGAGCCAGGGCGGCCCGACCGGTCATCTGGCCACCTACGAACGGCTTCGGGCTGCCGGCAACAATGGTGTGCAACTGCCGATCAAGGAATACAAGGACGGCCAGCTGATCGGGACAGAAATGCTGTACACCGACTACACGTTCGACACCGACGATGGCAAGGCACACTTCCAGGCCGCGCCCTGGAATGGTATGCCTGATGTTGTGGAAGAGCAGCGCAAGAAGTACCGGTTCTGGGTCAACAATGGCCGGACCAACCAGATCTGGCAGACCGCTTATCATGACCAGCACGTGGAATTCCGCCGTGGCCGCTATCCGATGGCCCCGCTGGAAATCAACCCGGAAGATGCCAAAGATCTGGGCATTGAGTCCGGTGATGTGGTCGAGCTGTTGAACGATTATGGCGCAACAACGGCCATGGCGTATCTGGAGCCAGACATCAAGCAGGGCCATGTGTTCATGGAGGCGATGTACTTCAACTCCGTTATGGGCGACCTGGTGACACCCTGGACCGACCGGAACATCATTCCCTACTACAAGGGAACCTGGGCGGATGTCCGCCGTATCGGGCGGATTGAAGACTACGCCGATAAGGTGAGCTTCAAGCGCCGACGGTACGTTTAGGCCAAAACTACCGTTAACGCTAAGCCGGGCACCCCAAAGGGTGTCCGGCTTTTTCGCCCTTGGTGTAACTGTTCAGCCCCCACCGGCCCTGCTACTATCGCCCTCCTCTTGACACAACTGACTTCCGGCCCCGAACACACGGATTCTGAACTATGGATTTTTACCAGGCCCTTTTCCTTGGCCTCCTCCAGGGACTGACCGAATTCCTGCCCATCTCCAGCTCTGCCCACCTGATCCTGATGCCGGTTTTCTTCGGCTGGGATGATCAGGGCGTGGGCTTCGATCTGTCGGTGCACTTCGGCACCCTGTTGGCGGTAGTGCTCTATTTCCGGGATGATGTCTTCAGCATCGCCCGGGACGGGCTGATTTCCGCCAGCCGGCGCAAAATCGTCGGCCAGGGCGCCCTGGCCTGGTACCTGGTGATCGGTACCATTCCCGCGGGGCTCGCCGGGCTGGCATTACTGGACATGATCGACAACGAGTTACGAGCGGTGGAGGTTATCTTCTTCACCACGCTGTTCTTCGGTCTGCTACTGGGCGTTGCGGACTGGCTACCCACGCGCCAGCGCACTCTGGACAAGCTCAACTGGAAAGACGCGGCCCTGGTCGGCATCGCCCAGGCCATAGCCCTGGTGCCAGGCACCTCCCGCTCCGGCGTCACCATCACCGCCGGCCTGTTCCTGGGCATGACCCGGGAAACCGCGTCGCGATTTTCGTTTCTGCTGTCAATTCCCATTATCGTGCTGGCATCTGCAGTGAAACTGCTCGAAGTGGCAACTTCGGATGTGATCGTGGACTGGACTGGTTTTCTGGTAGGCGGGGTAACGTCGTTCCTGATGGCCATTACCGCGATCCACTTCTTCCTGAAGTGGCTCAATAAGGTGGGCATGTGGCCTTACGTGATTTACCGCATTGTTCTGGCTGGCGTGATCTATGCCGTCCTGATGTAAGCCTCAGGGCTTCGGGCTTCGGAGTATGCAGGTATCGGGTAAGGCTTTCCAAAAAACGCTCAAGCCCGTCCGTGGGACGCTTGGGCTCCGCCATCCCTGGCTCCGCACATTTTTGGAAAGCCTTACCCGATACCTGCCCAGACCTTGCAGTGGCCTTCAACATTTCTAACTGATACCAAAACGCACACCGCGCCAGCTAACGTAGTTTTTACCCCAACTCCTGCACACCATGAGATTTTGCCCCGGCCGGCAGTTTTTTGAGGCCTGCACAAGGTCGGAAGCAGAGGGCTGGTAGCGCCTCACAAAAATGTGCGGAGCCAGGGATGGCGGAGCCCAAGCGTCACATGGATGTGCCGAAGGAGCGTTTTTTGTGAGGCGCTACCAGCCCTCTGCCACCCCTATCACTTTGCAGGCCACTCCAAGCCGGACCAAACCCCCAAACTAGCAGGCTTCCAAAGGCGCATAAGCCAGCACCAGCCACTTGGCCCCTTCATCGAAGTTCACCTGCACCCGGGTATGGTGCCCGGTGCCCTCGGAGTTCAACACGATACCCTCACCCCGACGGACTCTACCCGCGGGCGATTCGCGCCCTGAACGAAGCGGTGCCCGAGCTGCTTGTCATGACCGACACCGCCCTCGACCCATACTCCTCCGATGGCCACGACGGCATCGTTGAGGACGGCGTGATCGTGAACGACGCCACCGTCGAGCGCATGTGCGACATCGCCTGCACGCAGGCCGAAGCCGGTGCCGACGTGATTGCGCCGTCCGACATGATGGATGGGCGCGTGGGGGCCATTCGCGCTGCGCTGGATGCGGAAGGCTTTGCGGATACGGCGATTCTGTCGGGGAGTTCAACTCTCCCCCGCGGCAATTATGTGTTCTTTATGTAGTGTGAAGTTCC
>JAWOAO010000096.1:0-4575 GCA_046498485.1 Marinobacter sp.
TGGCTTCCAGCAACTGGTGCAATACGTATTCTGCCATTTGTACTGACATGCCGGCATCTTCCAGGCGTACCACCGGAAGGTGAGGAGGCAGATTGGGTATAGACAGCAGGCCGTCGATGCCGGCACCCAGGTTGAACACTGCCTTCAGTTTGGTCTCCCGCTCGAACAGTTCCGCAGGTGGCTGCCAGACAATGGCGTAATCGGCGTCCACGGCGGGCCCGTTGGCGTCCCACACATAGACCTCGGCCTCTGGAAGCAGCTCCCTGATGGGTACGGTCCAGCGTTCTGGCTTGGGGTCTCCGGCTACAAAAAGAACCTTCATGTGCGCTCCCGGCATCGTCAGTTGGGTAAATTTTCTTTATAATATTTCGCTTTGCAGAATATTATACCGAAATGGATCCGTAAACCCGGGTCCAGGTGTCATAAAAGCGGTTCAGGCAATGCTGTTGGAGGATGCCGGTTATGAGCAAAGCACAAATCACCCCCCCGGAACTGTTGGCGGCGTCCGGCGATGGTGAGCCGGTAAAACCGGAAAAAGACCGCAAGTTTGTAGAGGCGCTTTCCCGCGGTCTCGACGTGCTTCGTGCCTTCAGCCAGGGCTCGGTCATTCTGGGTAACCAGGACATTTCACGCCTAACGGGTCTGCCGAAACCGACGGTTTCACGCATGACTTATACCCTGACCAAGCTTGGTTACCTGAGCTACAACCCGCAGCTGGAGAAGTATCAGCTCAGTTCTGGCGTTCTTGCCCTGGGCTACGCCTACGTGTCCAACCTGAAAGTGCGACAGCTGGCGAAGCCATACATGGATGAGTTTGCCCGCCAGACCAACATGTCCGTTGGCCTGACCTGCCGCGATCGCCTGCACATGATCTATATCGAGAACCGGCTGCCGCCGGAAGCTTCCCTGTTGCGCATGGACATCGGTCTGAAACTGCCTATGGCCACCACCTCCGCAGGGCGCGCCTATTACTGTGCCATTTCTGAAAAGGGCCGCAAAGTAATCGATGATGCCATGGAAGCCAAGTATGGTGACGCCTGGCCTGAGAAGCAGGAGGGCCTGCTGCGTTCGATGGAAGACTACAAGAAGTATGGCTTCTGTCTTTCAATTGGCGAGTGGGACCGCAATATCAATTCCGCCGGCGTGCCCATTCACCTGCAGGATGGCACCATCATGGCGCTGACCTGCGCGGCGCCTTCCTACCTGGTGCCGGCCGAAAAGCTGCGGGAGTTCATCGCCCACCAGTTGGCGATGCTGGCCAGTGATATAGAGTCGCTCGGCGTGTGATTTCAACGGTTAACTGAACAAGTCTGGGGTCCGGGCAGGGATCTCCCTCCGAAACCGTGCGGAGCCATGGATGTCGGAGCCGAGCGTAGAGCGAGGTATTCACAGCGTGTTTCGGAGGGAGGTCCCTGCCCGGACCCTCCCCCCGAGCTTTTATCAAAAACCCAGGATTCGTCCTGGGTTTTTTTGTGCCTTCATTTTAATTGATGGTTGAAACCTGCTGGCAACTTCTATTAAATCGTTCCTATGTTTCGCTAGTTAAAACCATATTCCATATAAGGCGAGGAGAAATTATGTCTGAGGTCGTAACTTACAACCGGGAAGGCTCCGTTGGGGTGATCACCGTGAACTATCCGCCGGTGAACGCTCTCGGCCATGCGGTTCGTTCCGGCCTGGTTTCTGCGCTGGAGCAGGGCCAGAAAGACGCCGACGCCAAAGTACTGTTGCTGGTCTGCGAAGGTCGCACCTTCATTGCCGGCGCCGACATCAGAGAATTTGGCAAGCCGATGCAGGAGCCGGGACTGGCCGCGGTGGTCGATCACTTTGAGAACTGCGACAAGCCAGTTGTGGCCGCTATTCACGGTACCGCCCTGGGGGGTGGTCTGGAAACTGCTCTCGGCTGCCACTACCGGGTGGCACTGAGCAGCGCCAGGGTTGGTCTGCCGGAAGTGAAGCTGGGCCTGTTGCCCGGTGCCGGTGGCACCCAGCGTCTGCCGCGCCTGACCGGGGCACGGAAAGCCCTTGAAATGATTACCACCGGCGAGTTTGTGGAGGCCAAAGATGCCCTCGAAGCGGGTATCCTGGATGCGGTTGAAGACAGCGAGGATATCAAATCGGTTGGTCTGGCCTACGCGCAAACGGTTGCCGATGAAGGCAGACCTGTCCGTCGGGTGCGTGATCTGACCGACAGGATTGAAGCGGACAAAGGCAGTGATGTATTCGAGCAGTTTCGCGCCAGCCTGCAGAAAAAAGCCCGAGGCCTGTTTTCTCCGTTCAAATGTGTGGACGCGGTAGAAGCTGCTTTCAACCTGGCGTTTGACGAAGGTATGAAACGTGAACGCGAGCTGTTCACCGAATGCATGGATTCACCCCAGCGTAGCGGGTTGATTCACTCGTTCTTTGCCGAGCGTGAGGTGTCCAAGGTCAAAGGCCTGTCCAAGGACACACCGGTTCGTGAGATTCGTAAAGTGGGTGTGATAGGCGCCGGCACCATGGGCGGCGGTATCGCCATGAACTTTGCCAACGCTGGCATACCCGTAACCATCGCCGAAGTGAAACAGGAGGCGCTGGACAAGGGCCTGGCGGTAATTCGCAAAAACTACGAGAACTCCGCAAAGAAAGGTCGTATCACCCCGGCCCAGGTCGAGGAACGCATGAGCCTGATCAGCGGCACCCTGACCTATGACGATTTCAGTGACGTGGATCTGGTGATCGAGGCTGTTTTCGAAAGTATGGACCTGAAGAAGAAAATCTTCGGTCAGCTGGACGAGTCCTGCAAACCGGGTGCGATCCTGGCCTCCAACACCTCCACCCTGAGCATCGACGACATTGCGGCGGCCACCAAACGTCCACAGGACGTCATTGGCCTGCATTTCTTCAGCCCCGCCAACGTGATGAAGCTGCTGGAAATTGTGCGTGGCGAGAAGACCTCCGACGAAGTCAAGGCCACCGCCATGGCACTGGCGAAGCAGATCCGCAAGGTAGGGGTCATGGTGGGCAACTGCTATGGCTTTGTCGGTAACCGCATGCTGCACAAGCGTGGTGCCGAGGCGATGGCGCTGGTCAATGAGGGTGCAAGCCCGCAGCAGGTGGACAAGGTGCTGACGGATCTGGGCTTCCCCATGGGGCAGTTTGCCATGTCGGATCTGGCCGGTATCGATATCGGCTACAGCATCCGCCAGGAGCGCCGCAAGGCCGGTGAAGATGTGCCTGCAAGCTGGATGGACAAGCTGGCGGAGCAGGGTCGTCTCGGGCAGAAGACCCAGGCCGGTGTCTACAAGTACGAGGAAGGTAACCGCAAGCCGATTCCCGATCCGCAGGTAGATCAGATCATTGCCGAGTTCCGCCAGGAGCAGGGTATTACACCCCGTGACATCACTGACCAGGAGATCCTGGAGCGGTGCATGTACGTGATGATCAATGAGGGCGCGAAGATCCTGGAAGAGGGAATCGCCGACCGGTCGCTGGATATCGACATTACCTGGATTTACGGCTATGGCTTCCCGGCTTACCGGGGTGGCCCGATGTTCTGGGCCGATCAGATTGGCCTGGACATCATTCTGGACTCTGTTAAGAACTTCCATGACACCATTGGTGGTGCGCAGTGGAAGCCGGCGGGTATGTTGGAGAAGCTGGTGGCTGAGGGTCGGAAGTTCGGAGATCTTTAAAGATTAGCCTGCTGGTGTGGGGTATTGCTGTTCTTGATTGTGTAAGTGCTATAGTAAAAGAAAAGAGAAGCACCAGAAAGGAGAGGGTGATTTTCCGGTGAACCTCTTTTTCATAGAACACAAGAACAGCTGTTACTACAGTACCAAGGGTAAGTACAGTGCCATACGTGTTAGGGTTTGAAAAAGTACCCATCATCCGGTTGTAAACATCATAAATTCGCTCGGCAAAATAATAGGGCCCCGTTATTCTTTCGAAGCCAAGGATACCGTAAAACTGCATCAGACCTAAAGTAGAGGAGATTAAAAATGAGATGACGGTCAGATACAGCAGGCGGGAAATGTCATTTTTATTTAGGTCAAACCGGGCAAATGCAACAACTACAATAAACAGCTTAAATAGTTTAAGCAATTCAAAATAATCCCGGCCTATAACAGGTACACCGAGGATATACCTGCCATAGAGTATCGAAAACAAAATTGCAGAACCAAACGCAATAACTGCTATTACGAATAGTTTGTATAGCTTATCATTCCCGGGAGGTTCTTTTTTTAAAATCAACAAAGGAAACAGCAAAAAAAATAACAGCTCTTCTAAGCGTATATCTGGTAACCCGGGTAATGATGAAAGTGGCGGGAGAACAATTGCAGAAAAGAGAACGGCGCCTGCAATATGGGAGTCCTTAATTTGAAGCTCAGTTCTTGCAACAATCCAGGCTGAAATGGAAATAAAGAGTATAACCAATAAAAGCAGCGGCTGTTGAAGAGCAAATATAATGGCAAAAGAAAAAATTAAGACAGCAGTCATCCAGAGATGGCTTAAGCGGTCTTTTTTGGTATGATCAACACCTGGTTTCAATGGGTTAACCCGATTTTGCTTCGCTCAAAGAGTCCTGGATAATTTTCC
>JAWOAO010000165.1:0-4077 GCA_046498485.1 Marinobacter sp.
GCCAGCAGCAGGTTTGCCTGGCGGCGGCTGACCTGGTTCTGGTTGCTGACAATGCGTGACAGTTTCATGGGTTCAGTCAGTGTTCTCTGCGCGACCCAGCAGGTTGAGTTTCTTGGTCAGCTTGGGCCAGCCAATGGGCAGGCGTTCCTCCAGGGCCTTCAATCGGCCAGTGTCCAGAGACCAGGGGTCAAACGCCTGCTTGCGTCCGTAGATCACCCAGTTGTTGGTTTTGCTTCTGAACACCAGCAGCAGTGGAAACTGGCGATGCAGCTCCCGCACCAGGTTGCTGTCCGGTTCTGGCATACGATGGTAGTTGAGAACCAGCCAGCCGGTGTCAGACAGGGCCTGGCTGCAGGCTTTGATGAACTGGCGCTGGCCCTGGGCAGGGCTCATGCGGTCGGCGTTGTAGAGGTCGGTCAGGATCATGTCGGTGTCGCCTTCTGGCAGGCTGTCAATGGCCAGGCGGGCGTCGCCGACGGTGATGGTGAGCCGTTCGGAATCCGGCAGCGAGAACCATTCCCGGGCGATATCCGCCACTTTTTGCCGTAACTCGAACACCTGAATCCTGCTTTCGGGCAGTAACTTGTGCAGGCCATGGGCCAGCACGCCGCCGCCCAGGCCTAACACCGTCACCCGTTCAGGTTCATCAAAGGCAATCGCCAGCAGCATGGCCCGGCTGTATTCATGCACGGGTACATGGGGCGCTGAGCGCACGATTTTGCTTTGCTCGAAGACAGAATCAAAACTGAGAATCCGGTGTTTCCGGTCATCGATTACCAGAATGTTGCCATACTTGTCGTTGGCCACATGGACGATATCGCCGGTGATCTCGGGGCGCTTGATGATGGTGGCCATCAGTTGGCCGCGTAGCGCTGGTGCAGAATGCCGACCCGTTCGACGTAGGCTTTGGTCTCTGCAAACGGGGGGATGCCGTTGTAACGACCGACCGCACCCGGGCCGGCATTGTAGGCGGCGGTGGCGAGCCGGATGTCACCGCCGAAGCGTTGCAGCATGTTGGCCAGATAGTTCACGCCGCCGCGGATATTTTCGGTGACTTCCAGCGCGTTCTGGACCCCGAGTTCTTTGGCAGTGCCCGGCATCAGTTGCATCAGGCCCTGAGCCCCGACCGGGGAGACAGCGCTGGGATTAAAGGCGGATTCGGCGTGGATGACCGCCCGCACCAGCGCCGGGTCAACGTCAAATTCCCGGGCCGCGGTCAGGATTTCAGTGCGGTAGGGATTGAGGAACAGAGGCGTTTTGGACCAGTCTACTGTTGAGCCCGGGTCACAGGCATAGCAGTGAAAACGGATCACATCGAAGTCGGCATCGCCGGGGCGCTGGCTGCTGTAGGCAACCACGCCATGCTCATCGGTGTAGCGATAGACGGTCTGGTTCCGGCTGGAGGCCCGCGGCTGGCTCTGGCTTTGGACGTTGGTAAACTCCACGCGGCCATCAGGATGCACAATGCGCTTTATGCTGTTGCCATGGGCAAGTCCCGTCAACAGCAGCACGCCTGTTACCAGGGCTGCGGTTATTTTGGTCAGGGTAGCGTTACAGCTGTGCGTCATCAAAGGCCTGATATTCCGGTTTCACAAGTCAATCTACCGGTATTATCGCGGCAGATGATCCCCCAAGTGTAGGAGTTTCGTGCCTTGATGATACGGATTGTTCATGGCTTCATAAACCTTTCCGGCCGCCTCAGCCGTTACCGGGGACTTTTTCAGGTTGGTTTGGTAAGCGTTTGCCGGACCAGTTCTCCAGGAGCTTGCAGGCAACCAGATCGCCAGTCACGTTGATGGCAGTCCGGCACATGTCCAGAATCCGGTCTACACCCATGATCAGGGCGATGCCGGCCGGTGGCACACCAACCGATTGCAACACCATTGCCAGAATCACAATGCCAACGCCCGGGGTGGCCGGTGAGCCGATAGACGCACCCACCGCCATGGCCACCACCAGAGCCATGCTGCCCAGCCCCAGGTCGATACCATATACCTGCGCCAGAAACACCGTGGCCACGGCCTGGTACAGCGCAGTGCCGTTCATGTTGATGGTGGCGCCCAGCGGTACGACAAATTGGGATATGGAGGGCCTGACGCCAAGTTTGTCTTCGGCTATGCGAATGGACAGCGGCATCACCGCGGCAGAGCTGGAGGTGGAGAACGCCAGCAGCAGCACGTCGCGAGAATCCCTCAAAAATTGAATGGGGGCTACCCCGGCCAGCAACTTCAGAAGCAGCAGATAGAACGCCATCAGCAGTGCCAGGCCAATCAGCACCGTTGCCACATACGAGGCCATGCCCAGCATTGCCTTGAATCCGAGCGTGGTGGTGAGCTGTGCCATCAGCCCGAATACCGCGTAGGGCGCAAGGCGCATGGCCCAGCGCACGACGGTCATGCAGATCTGCTGGAGCGATTCGAGCAACTCCAGCATGGGCCGTGCTTTTTCTTGGGACATACTGACCAGCGCCACGCCGATGATGATCGAGAAGATCACGATCTGCAGCATCTGGCCTTCCACCATGGCGTCCAGCGGATTGCCCGGCAGCAGGCCGATCAGGGTTTGCGGCAGTTCGTCAACACTGGGCATGTCAGCTGCAACGGGTGCTGTATCCACCGGTGGAGCTGTCAACCCGGCCATCATGTTGCCGGGGTTGATCAGCCGGCCAACCCACAGGCCAATGGTGGCGGCGATGGCGGTGGTGACGATAAAAAACAGCGTCACCCGGATCCCCATCTTGCGGAGCTGCTCCAGGTTTTCACTGCCGGCAAGACCACGCACCACAGAGGCAATCACCAGAGGAATCACAATCATCTGAATGGTGGCCAGGAATAGCTGTCCGGGGAACGCCAGCCAGTTACCAATCAATGTGCCGGTATCAGGTTCCACCAGTCCGACGGAGGGGCCGAGTAGTGTGCCGACAACCAGGCCAAGCCCCATGCCGATAAGCACTTTGAGCCAAAGCCGGCCTTTGACCAGTGTCGTCAGGTAAACACTGAGGTACCGCAGGGGGCGGGGGTAATAGTCGGCCGATTGGCCTGAGGTATCGTCCATGGTCGCTGTATCCGTGCTGAGATCGGAGCCGTGTTGCTCGGGTGTCAATAATGAGCAACCCTACGCCGGTAACAATAGGATGTTTCTACAGAATATGCATCCAGATCAATTCGTTCGAGAATATTTTCTAGCCCGAAGGTATTTGAGCTAAACTGCAGATCAATTAACTGATCTGGAGCTATTATGCCTTTCTCCCCGAACCATCTTGCCGAGCTGAACCTGTTGCTGCAGTTCCCTTCCATATCGACCCAGGAAGGCATCAAGGTGCATGCTCACAAGGCCGCACCCGAAACGGTAGAGGCCGCCGAAGCGCTTTTTTCAAAGGGGCTGATCAGCCAGAAGGATGGCGGTTACCTGACACCACTGGGCTGCGAGGCAGTCGAATTTACCCAAAAGCTGCAGTCGATGCTGGCGGGTGACTGACGGCCGCAGTCAGTTCAGGCCGGTCTGCGTGTGTCAGGCCGGCTGATGGCAAGTTATCGTTGCGACGCCTTTTCTGAACGCAGTCGAGCCTGACCGATGCCCCCGGTTTTCTATTCTTTTTTTGTTCCCGCATTGTTTGTCTGGCTCTGGAGCACCGGCTTTATTGGTGCCAAGTACGGGCTCCCGTTTGCCGAACCGTTTACTCTGCTGCTTATTCGCATGCTGCTTACGCTATTGCCGTTGGCGGTCCTGGCCTGGCTGATGAAAACCCGCTGGCCGGGTTGGCGTGGTGCTGGCCATCTGGCGATTACCGGGCTGCTGGTTCATGGCTGTTATCTTGGCGGTGTGTTCTATGCCATTGACCAGGGGATGTCTGCCGGCCTGGTGTCATTGATCGTCGGGCTCCAACCTCTGGTCACCGCGGTGGCTGCGGTTGTTTTTCTCAAAGAGACGGTGACTCGCCGACAATGGCTTGGCCTGCTGATGGGGCTCGTGGGCGTCAGCCTGGTGATGGCGGAAAAGTTTGTCGGGGGCGCCGGGACGGGCATCGGCCATTCCGCACTGACGTTGCTGTGGGCGGCGTTTGCGCTGGCTGGCATC
>JAWOAO010000084.1:0-2937 GCA_046498485.1 Marinobacter sp.
GGCCTTCGGGGTGACGGTAGTAAACCGCGATCTCACTGTTTACGCTGGTTTCGGGTTCGAGGTCCGGTGTACCTACAAAGGGCAAAGTGCCCTGGCGGCCAAATCCTGTAATGCCCGGGTAGAGGTCGCTGGCTTTGGGGGCTTTGTAGCCGGTGCTTACACCACCCTTAACCGACCATTCCGGGGTCACCTCCCAGTTACCGTAGAGTCTCGGGCTGACATGGCCATCGAAGATGTTGTGGTGGTCGTAACGAACGCCGCCGGTCAGTGTGAACTGCCGGGTGATTTCCCAGTTATCTTCCAGGAACGCTGCCCACTGCCGGTGCGCTTGGGTTTTGCCATCACTGAAGCCGCTGCCGGTCATACCAAAGGCGCCGTCTTCCATCTCGGCATCGACGTATTCGGCACCGTAAACCAGAAGATGGTCACCGACGAGGGAGTCGAACTTGGCGTTCAGTGTGGTTTGACGGGTTTCCAGCACGCGCTCGGGGCGGGGCAGGAACGCCGCTTCAATATCCGCATCGCTGGCGCCGGCGTTATCCAGCTGCAGATACTGCAGGCGCTCCAGCGCGGTCAAAGGCAGGGTGCGGCCGTCGTTACTGGTGGTGATGTGATGCAGGAAAATGTCGCTGTTGGCGAAGCTCCACTGGCCTTGGTGGCGAATCGACGCCTGCTCTCGGGTGAACTCCTGTTCAAGCGCATAGCCGGCGCTAGGCAGTCGACTGACACTGTCGGTAGTGCCGAGGGGATTGTTCCCGTCGGCAGGTTCGTTGTCATAGGTTTGTCTGGAGGTCTCGTAATCCAGTATCAGATCCTGATTATCGGAAATGCGATAGTCGAGTTTGACGCCCAGATTGAGGTTTTCGTTATCGACCGTCCGGCCTCCGCTGCCGAAACCAAGCTCCCGGGGAACTTCGTTGCCATTGGGATCAATACCCGGTTGGTACTGTGGTTGCCAGGCATCGCGGTTATACAGGCTGCCGCGCACGCCAAGGCCGAGGCGGTTTTCGATCAGCGGACCGGTTACCGTGAACTCGGTGGTGTCATCGTTACCGAAGTCATCATTGGATTCATGAGTGCGGCTGTGAGACAGCGATCCGGTCCAGGTATCGCCGATTTTTTTGGTGATGATGTTGATGACGCCACCCAGTGCATCCGCGCCGTAAAGGGTAGATGCAGGGCCCCGGATGATTTCGATGCGCTCAATCATCTCCTTTGGCGGGATGTGGTTGAACTGATTCCCGCCGAAATTGTTTGGATAGATATCGCCAACGTTGTTCTGGCGCTTGCCATCAATCAGAATCAGCGTGTAGTCCGCACCCATACCGCGAATACTGATGCCGCCCTGGCCGGTTTTGTCAGTGGTTTCGCCAACATCCACGCCCTCGACATCACGTACCGCGTCGAGCAGGGTGGCATAAGGCCTCTTGTCCAGATCCTCTTTGCGGATGACGGTAATGGAAGCAGGCGCATCGGTCAGCTTTTGCTCGACCCCCGACGCACTGACAACGAGTTCCTCAAGTTCATGCACGGTCTGGGCCTGGCCAGATACCGCAAGGCCTGAAAGCG
Source organism: Marinobacter sp. (assembly GCA_046498485.1). Lineage (GTDB taxonomy): Bacteria > Pseudomonadota > Gammaproteobacteria > Pseudomonadales > Oleiphilaceae > Marinobacter. The sequence goes on from JAWOAO010000084.1 coordinate 1,570, forward strand.
CCAGGGCAAGTGAGGTGTTTGAAAGTCTGGTCACGAAGTTCTTCCTTTTGAGACATTGGTCTTTGTGTGTTTCCTGCAGGTTGAGTGGTGGAAGCCTATGTGAAATAAGGGTAATACACAACAAGAATGATTCGCATTAGCGTCTGTAGATAATAAGTAAATGCCATTAAAAGCCGCTTCTGTGCCTCCGGACTGGGCTTCACGGCCATGCTGTTTGACCCGATATTGGTGCGCCGGGCTGATCCAGCGAGTGTGAATTACTGGTGCCGCCAACTGGGTGTACACTGAAAATATACCCGGAAAAGGAGTCTCGATATGCCGCTCATCGGATGGCTGTTTATTTTCGCCGCATTTGCCCTGGTGATTGGCAGTCTCTTGTTTCTGAGAGACAGCGCCAATATGAAAATCCCCAAAGACAAACTGGAAAAGATCCGCAAACGAAAGACCGAGCTTGAGAAAGAAGACAAAGAAGATTGGTAAAGACCTTTTTGTCTAAGTTGTGGTCGCACAAAATGTAACGGGTGTCTAAAAGAAAATAACGACTTAAACCTGCCTTCACGCCTGCTCCAGACCCTTCCGGTGGTGTTCCATCATCTTCCGTCAGTGCGGACGGGCGCATGTTACAGAGCCCGGAATGTCGGCATTCTTCGCATTAATGTCGATTTTTTAAACAATAAGTCAGATCTATTGCTTTAATGTTGGTTCTAGCAGTCTTTTGCCGAATCAAAAGAACAAAAGAGGGTTCCGTTTTGGAAATCATCACCTTTGCCATAGCCAACGCCGCTTTGATTGCCAGTCTTACCCTCGAGCATATTGCTCTGGTTGCTGTTGCCGTGGGACTTGCCACCCTCACTGGCGTGCCGATCGGAATCGCCATCACGCAGAATGAGCAGGTGGCTAAGGCGGTCTTGTATGCAGCATCCGTCCTGATCACTATCCCTTCTATTGCGCTGTTCGGCATTATGATCCCGATTTTGTCCACTATCGGCCACGGCATTGGTTATCTGCCAGCGGTCATTGCCGTTTTACTCTACTCCCAGCTTCCATACAGGAGCACAAGTATTACGGCAGCGAAAACGACTTGTTCGTCGACATGAATTCAATGACCGAGATAAACGACATCAGGGAATTCATGTGCAAATTCATTGAAGGCGCAATAGAAGAACTGAACAAATCCCAGAAAAACAAAAACAGCTATCTGGTGAGCCAGGCCCTGAGAATAATCGACAACAACCAGGATTCAAAAGTTTCCCTTGTCTCGGTAGCGGAAAGGCTTCAGATAAACCCCAGTTACCTAAGCAGGATATTCAGCGATGAAACCGGCGAATCCTTCAGCGAACACCTCATAAAGAACAAGATGGAATCGGC
>JAWOAO010000287.1:0-2964 GCA_046498485.1 Marinobacter sp.
GTTTTTCATATCAGAGCCTCTGCTCAATCTCCCGCTGTCTTGATCCAACTATAAACCCGCATCGGCGGAATGTTCCGCAGTTCCAGCGTACAGCTGGCATGGGCGCCCATGATGGGATCGGTAATCCCGGCCACATCCCGGCGGAACTGATAGGCGATAAAACGCCCGCCCTCGGCCAGGTTGTCTTTCACCGCCTGCGCCACCCGGTTAGCCACGGCGGCCGGCATTTTCGAGAAGGGAATGCCAGAGATGATCACATCCGGCTGCTCCATATTGTGTAACGCCAGAATCTCTGCGAGGTCCCCGGCACTGCCCAGGTGATTGACCAAGCGCGGGTCTGCAATCTCGCCAAGCAGCTCATGAAAGAACGGACTCAATTCGATGGAAAGCAGGCGCGCATCCTGAGCAAGGTGCCGCAAAAACGTACGCGTGGTGCCGCCGGTACCGGGCCCCAGCTCCACTACCCGTCTGGCAACAGACAGGTTCGACGCATCGACAATCCGTTGTTCCAGAAAGCGCGAACTGGGGACAACCGAACCCACCTGGCGCGGTTCCCGCAAGAATCCGCGAAAGAAAGCCGCGGGACTGGTTCTTCGGTTTGAATCGGCTTTCGGGCTCCGGCTTTCCCCATCCATAGCATTCTCTCAACCTGGTTATTTGGATTGTTCATCGAGTATAGCAGTGAGATTCGTGCCAATGCGTCAAAAGCCCAATGGCTGGTTTTGATTCTGATCGATGGCGCATCTGGAAATTCTGCTCTAACTTTATGGTCAAGAGTAGTAACACATACTTGACCTATGCATGTGGTGGATCAACCAAGACGGCAGCGAGAAGATCCGGCACGAGCTGTTCTTCGACTATTCCATGATGCAGCACGCCTTTACCGGAATCGACGCAGTAAGAGGTTTCGAACATGAGCAATGACTATTTTGCGTACAAAGCACAAAGCTACGAGCAAAACCCCGACCGCGTCGATAACGTGTCCAACATTGCCAATGCGATCCTGGAAAAGGTTGAGTTGAACCGGTCGATGCACCTGCTTGATTTCGGTTCCGGCACCGGCCTTCTGCTGGAACGGCTGGCGCCCCATGCCGGGAAGATCACCGCGGTCGATATTTCCCCGGCCATGAACCGGCAGCTTGAGCAGAAGCGGGGAAACCTGGGCTGCGAACTGGAGGTCCGGCTACTGGATCTGGAAAAACAGGATCTGCCGGACCGCTTCGATGGCATCATCTCCTCCATGACCATGCACCACGTGCGTGACATCAATGCCATGTTCCGACGCTTTCACGAACATGTGAAACCCGGCGGGTTTATTGCCATTGCCGATCTGGACACAGAGGACGGCACCTTCCACACCGAGGATACCGGCGTGTTTCATTTCGGCTTCGAGCAGGAGGCGATTGCCGCTGCCGCCCGCGAGAGCGGCTTCAGGAATGTGCAGGTGGCGTCCGTCAGCGTGATCGGGAAGGAAGACCGGGGCTACCCGGTCTTTTTGCTTACCGCCACCGCCTGAGTGGTTGAGTCAGGGCATCGGCAATAAACCTGGCTTTGGCTTCCCGGGTTTCGAGGATCGAACGCGGAAATTTGTGGTTTCCGAGCTTTGCGCTGATGACACCGGAGAAAGCCTGCATATGATATTCGGAATCGCCTGGTTGGCAATGATGTGGTTTGGGCTGATCATGCTCGCGCTGGTTGCCGCGGTGGTGTTGGTGCTGCGCCGGCGTCACGATGTCGGTGACGACACCGAAACGCCCACGCCCGAGCCACAAAGTGAAGCCCGCCAACAGGTGCTTGAAAGGGTCAGGGGTATGCATACCGCGACCGAGGGCCTCCATGGCCGCGCTCGTGTAAAGGCGCTGCGAAACTATATGGATAGCATGAGCGATGGCCTGGTACTGACCTCGGAAATCCGCTCCCCTTCAAGCGACTCCCCCAAGGGAGAATGGGTCATTGCGCCCGGCGCAAAACCTGAACGTCGGATGCTCTACATTCACGGCGGCTCCTGGATCGCCGGCAGCCCTAAAAGCCATCGCGCCATTACTGACCGGTTATCGCGGCTGGCCCACGCCTGCGTCTTCGCTGTCGATTACCGGCTGATGCCGGAAAATTGCTACCGGGACGGCATCATCGACTGCCAACGGGCTTACCGCTGGATGCTGAGCAACGGCCCAGACGGCGGTGCTCAGGCCGATTTCGTGGTGGTTGCAGGAGACTCCGCTGGTGGCAGTCATGCCCTGGCGCTCGTCGCCTGGATACGGGATCAGGGCCTGCACCCACCGAACGCCGTGATTGCCTTGTCACCCTCCACCGAACTGATGCTGACCTCACTGGGCAGCCGTGCCAATCTGAAAACCGATGCCATGCTGGGACCAACCGTTAAAAAGTTGTCCCGAATACCGTCGCCGCTTTTGTGGTGGGGAACCGTTCTGGGTATGCGGGTATTGCCCACCAGCCCGATGGCATCACCCCTGCGCGGGAAGCTACACGGCCTGCCGCCAACGCTGATTCACGTCAGCGAATCAGAAATACTGCTGGAAAACGCCCAGCGCTATGCACAGAAAGCGCGGGCTGCCGGCTCACCGGTGGAACTGGAAACCTGGCCTGACATGGTTCATGTATGGCACCTGTTTACGCCGCTGTTACCGGAAGCGGAAGAGGCGTTCGCGCATATCCGGGAGTTTCTGTCGCAGGTGGAAGCGGGAACCATGCCATGAGCCTGTTTGCAGTGATGAGGCTGCATCAATTGTTCAAAGCTTCACCATCAACTTACCCTTGTTCTCACCGGTCAGGAACAGCTTCAGACCGTTCATGGCCGACTCCAGCCCCTCCAGAACATGGGTCCGGTATTTGATCTGTCCGTTCTGAACGTAGGGCGTGAGTTTGGCGTGCAGCTCTTTTGTCTTGTCCCGGTGATCGGGCATGGTGAAACCCTGGATCGACAGACGTTTCTTGATGATGCGC
>JAWOAO010000093.1:0-7699 GCA_046498485.1 Marinobacter sp.
GATGGCATGTATTTTTCAAATTGTGATTCGAATATATGCTAATAACAGGAAAGCAAAAAACCTCTTATTAGATCCGGCCAGAATAAGACCATATTTGCCAAAAAGATCAAGAACAAGCTGGCCAAAAGCTTTTCCGAATGTATTTCCTGGCTTGTATAGTGCATCCACTATTTCCCAGAGATTATCAGAAAAATCAGTTTCAACCATGGCTGATTTTAACTTACTCTTTACCCTTGAAATTTCTTCACTGAATGGTATACTTGCAACAATTTCGCCCTCTGAGGCAAATCCACCACCGCCGTCAACCTCGCCCTGGCCCTGAGCGCTGAAGGCGCCCGAGTGGGCATCCTCGACGCCGACATCTACGGCCCCAGCATCGGCATGATGCTCGGCGTAGCCGAAGGCCAACGGCCAGACGTCAGAGAAAACAAATACTTTGTGCCGATCAAGGCCCACGGCCTGCAAGCCAACTCCATGGCCTTCGTCAGCAACGACAAAACCCCCATGGCCTGGCGCGGCCCAATGGTCAGCGGTGCCGTTATGCAACTGCTCGAGCAAACCCTCTGGGATGAACTCGACTACCTCATCGTCGACATGCCCCCCGGCACCGGCGACATCCAGCTCACCCTGGGCCAGAAAGTTCCGGTCACCGGCGCTGTCATCGTCACCACCCCGCAAGACATCGCCCTGCTGGATGGCAAAAAAGGCATCGAACTGTTCCGCAAACTGGATATCCCGGTGCTTGGCGTGGTTGAAAACATGAGCGTCCACATCTGCAGCAACTGCGGCCACGAAGAGCCCCTGTTCGGCCACGGCGGCGGCGAACGCATCGCCGAGGAATACCAGACCAACCTGCTCGGTCAGCTACCCCTGCACATGACCATCCGTGAGCAGACCGACAGCGGCTCGCCGACCGTGGTGGCGGAGCCGGTCTCCGAAGTGGCCCTGCGCTATCGCGATATTGCCAGGCGGGTGGGGGCAGAGCTGTCCACCCGGGAGCGCAATCTCGGAGGCACCATTTCCAGTGTCTCTGTAACAGAGCATTAAACAGAATACAGCGGCACGGGGGCTCCCGCTCCGCTGTCCGATCGCGGTGGCAGGATTGCCTTTCCAAAAATTTTGAGGGCCATGGACGGCCCGAAATAAGCGCTCATGGATGAGCTTGTAGCGGTTTTTGGAAAGGCAATCCTGCTGCCGCAGCCCTCAGGCTCGCAGGCTACAACATACGCGATCTCCAAGCCTTCGACAGACTCCAAGGGAAAAGGTAAACTACGCCCCAATTTTTCCCAGCTGGAAACGAGAATTCACCCATGAGCATCAAGTCCGATAAGTGGATCCGCCGGATGTCCGAGCAGCACGGCATGATCGAGCCCTTCGAAGCCGGACAAGTTCGCGAAAACGAAAAAGGCCGCGTCATCTCCTACGGCACCTCAAGCTACGGCTACGACGTACGCTGCAGCAACGAATTCAAAATCTTCACCAACGTCCATAGCGCCACCGTCGACCCCAAGAACTTCGACGAAAACAGCTTCGTCGACATCACCAGCGACGTCTGCGTTATCCCGCCGAACAGCTTCGCCCTGGCGCGCACCGTTGAGTACTTCCGCATACCCAGAAGCGTACTCACCATCTGCCTCGGCAAAAGCACCTACGCCCGTTGCGGCATCATCGTCAACGTCACCCCGCTGGAACCGGAGTGGGAAGGTCAGGTTACCCTGGAATTCTCCAACACCACCAACCTGCCAGCAAAAATCTACGCCAACGAAGGCGTCGCCCAGATGCTGTTCTTTGAAGCGGACGAAATCTGTGAAACCAGCTATAAAGACCGCGGTGGCAAATATCTTGGCCAGACCGGCGTGACGCTGCCCCGAACATGAACGCCAACCAGTTTCTTAAAGCCGTCTCACAACTTCAGGGCTGGCGCGAATGCGCCTTCCTGCTGGCCCTGGCCGAACGCGCCTTCCCCAACTACGCCCTGTTTGCCCATGCCGTTGGCATGAAAAGCGGCGGTAAAATGCGTCAGCTGCTGGATCTTGCCTGGGACCTGCTCCAGAAAGACTCGACGGAAGCGGCGATCCCCCAGTTGCTGACCAAACTTGAAGCGCTCAGTCCCAACGTCGATGACTACGATGCTTACGGCGTATACCCGGCCTTCGATTTCTGCGAGCTGCTCGAGCAGGCCCTGCTCAACCGCCTGAACCCCAGCAAGCATCGGGCCACAGACGCCTGCCATCTGGCCACCAAGACCGTGATGGACTTTGTGGAGATGTCGGAAGGTGAGGGCATGGATGAGGACGAACTGGTCCGGCTTTTTGAGCAGCATCCGCTGCTTAAAGAAGATAAATTGTTCCAGCGCGACACTTTGCTTGGCCTCAAACGCCAGCGCACGCCAAGGGGCGACTTTATCGGCCAGTTACGGGCCGATGCTGCCAACCACGGCGTCAGCAACCTGGGCATATCCCTCGAGGGTTGAGGTGCCCGGGTTTACCGGAGCCTGGCAGACACCTGTTGAATCGCTTCAGAACGGATTAACGCCATGAAACTTTCTGCTTTTGGTCGTAAGTTCACCGCCGATGCCGGCATCACCTCGCTGATGGATGACCTGGGTAACGCCATGGCGTCTGGCGAAGGGATGATCATGATGGGCGGAGGCAATCCCGGACACATTCCCGAGATCCAGCAAAGAGTGCAGGACATTCTGGCGCAGATGGCCGCGGACGAGGGACAGGTCCGTCGACTGGTCGGAATCTACGATCCCCCTCAGGGTGAGAAGCAGTTTATCGCCTCCTTGGCCGAGCTGTTGAATCGTGAATACGGCTGGGGTCTGGCGCCGGAAAACATCGCCCTGACCAATGGCAGCCAGGCGGCGTTCTTCATGCTGTTCAACATGTTCGGCGGTGACTATGGTGAGGGTCACCGCAAGCATATCTTGCTGCCGCTAGCCCCGGAGTACATCGGCTATGCGGATGCGGGCATCGAGCCCGGGCTGTTTCACGCGGTGCAGCCGGATATCTCCTTTACCGATGCCCATGAGTTCAAGTATCGCGTCGATTTTGATGCCCTGGAGGTCACCGGAGAGACCGGGGCTATCTGCGTGTCGCGCCCCACCAATCCCACCGGCAACGTGATTACCGATGACGAGCTGGCTCGCCTCGAAGATCTCGCCCGCCTGCACGACATTCCGCTGATCGTGGACGGCGCCTACGGCACGCCCTTTCCGAGCCTGTTGTTTGTCGACGCCAGGCCTACCTGGAATGAACAGATCATTCTGTGCCTGAGCCTGTCCAAGCTGGGTTTGCCGGCCGCGCGCACCGGCATCGTGATTGCCGCGGCGCCGGTGATCAAGGCGCTGTCTGGTATCAATGCCATCATGAACCTGGCCACCGGCAGTTTTGGCGCGATGCTGGCTGAGCCACTGGTCCGGTCCGGGGAGATTCTGTCCCTGAGCCGGGACGTGGTATGCCCGTTTTACAAGGCCAAGATGGAGTGCGCGGTTGAGGCTTTCCGGGACGCCATGGGCGAGGACAACTGCCGTTGGTACATTCACAAGCCGGAAGGTGCGATGTTCCTGTGGCTCTGGTTCCCGGACTTGCCGGTTTCGAGCTTTGAGCTTTACCAGCGCCTCAAGCAGAGAGGGGTGCTGGTGGTGTCCGGCCATTATTTCTTCCCTGGCTTGCCGGACGATGACTGGAAACACCGCCATGAATGCCTGCGGGTGACCTATTCCCAGGATGATGACCAGGTCGCCGAAGGTTTGAGAATCATTGCCGATGAGGTCAAAACGCTGTGGTCTGAGCACGACCGCAAAGCCTGACGCCTGCTCAGGGCTGCCTCAATTGCCGATGGTGGCATCTTTCAGTCGTAGTTCGTACTCGCTGCCATCGGGCTCTATCTGGAGTAGTCGTACCAGCAGGTAATCCTGATCCGGGTCAAACCACATCAGAGTCTGGCGCTTGGAGTCCTCGGCCCGGACTTTTTCGGCTTTCAGGGTTTTCGTGGTCTGGCCGTTGGTGCTGATGCTTTCTTCGTCGATAACCGCGAAGCGATCCTGGTCATAACGGGCCTTGTCGATAACCAGATAGCTGACATCGCGTTTGCCAGCCTTGAGATCCTGGTGCAGTTGCAGTTGATAGCCCAGCGGATCAAGCGCGCCTTTCCGGAGTTCCAGCTCAAAAGAAGTGTCCCGGTATTTGCCTTTGGCGATGCCAGTCTGCCAGTCAAAATCGATGGATTGCTCCCGGTTACGGATCAGAAAGCCGGCCATGCGATAGCGGTAGCGGAGTGGCACCACCTGGCCATCTTCCCAGAGAAAAACCAGTGACTCGTTGATATCGGCGATGAAGGACTCCACCTCGGTGCGATACAGCCAGACATTGTTGCCTTGATCGGTCAGCGAGCGAGTGCCGGAGCCGCTGAGATTGACGCCTTTGGCCATAGAGGCAGAGTAGCTTGCCTCATAGGGGGTGAGCGTCGGGCTTGTGTCCCGGGATTCTGAGGCCGTAGCTGTGGCTGACGCCAGGCCGAACCAGAGTCCGGCCAGGCAGCCGAGAATGCCGACTAGTGCTTTATTCATATGCATCCGGTGTTTCTTCCACTGTAGATCATGGCGACAGTGTATCGGTTCGAAAGCGGCCGGGGGATGACAATCTGTTCAGTTGCCGGAGAGCCGCATGGGCTGGCTCAGCGCTTCACCATCAAATAATACGCCTTCGGCTCCCAGCTGGATTCTGCCCTCGCAGAACCAGCGCACCACGATCGGGTACAGCAGGTGTTCCTGTTGCTGAACGCGATCGGCGAGTGATTCTGCCGTGTCAGCCTTGGTTACCGCGACTTCCGCCTGGGCAATCACTGGCCCGCCATCCAGTTCTTCAGTGACGAAGTGGATGGATGTGCCGTGGCTGGTGTCACCGGCGTCGAGCACCCGCTGATGGGTGTTGAGCCCGGTATAGGCGGGTAGCAGTGAGGGATGAATGTTCAGCATCCGGCGACGGAAAGCCCGGACAAAGTCGTCGGTGAGAATCCGCATGAACCCGGCCAGTACGATCAGATCCGGGTTGAGCCGGAGGATCTCAGCCATCAGGGCACCATCAAACTCTTCCCGTGAGCCGAAACGTTTGTGATTGACCACGAAGGTTTTGATGTTGGCCTGGGCGGCACGTTCAAGGGCAAAGGCCCCGGGTTTGTTGCAGCCCACGGCGATAATCTCGCCCGGGAAATCCCGTTCGCGGCTGGCATCAATGAGGGCCTGCAGGTTGGTGCCGCTGCCAGAGGCCAGCACCAGGATGGTCGGAAGCGGCGCGGAATCAGCCTTCATGTCTTGAGCAGCCCTGGCGCATAGCGAACTTCAGGTTTGGCGTCACTGGCGTCAGCCTTTTCCAGTACGCCCACCTGCCAGACTTTCTCGCCCATGGCGGTCAGCGTGTCGATGGCCAGATCTTTCTGTTCGGCCGGTACGCAAACGATCATGCCGATGCCGCAGTTAAAGGTACGATACATTTCTTTGATAGCCACGCCGCCGGCATCCTGCAGCCACTGGAACACAGGCGGCAGTGTCCAGCTTTCGGTATCAATGGCCGCCACGGTGCCGTTCGGCAGCACCCGGGGAATGTTCTCGGGCAGGCCACCACCGGTAATGTGCGAGAGTGCGCGAACATCTACCTGCCGGATCAGTTGCAGCAGGTTTTTCACGTAGATGCGTGTCGGTGCCATCAGCGCCTGGGCCAGAGTGGTATCGCCCATTGGCTGGCTCAGATCAGCCTTGCTGACGTCGATGATCTTGCGAATCAGGGAGTAGCCGTTGGAATGTGGGCCGGAGGAGCCCAGGGCCAGCAACACATCGCCCGGGTGGGCACGGTTGCCGTCAATCACTTCGCTGCGCTCAACGATGCCGACACAGAACCCGGCGAGATCGTAATCGTCACCCTCGTACATGCCGGGCATTTCGGCGGTTTCACCGCCGACCAGGGCGCAACCCGACAGTTCACAACCGGTACCGATACCGTCCACCACCTGGGCGGCGATGTCGACGTTGAGCTTGCCGGTGGCGTAGTAGTCAAGGAAGAACAGCGGCTCGGCACCGCCCACGATCAGATCGTTCACGCACATGGCGACCAGATCGATGCCGATGGTGTCGTGCTTTTCAAGTTGCATGGCCAGGCGTAGTTTGGTGCCGACACCGTCGGTTCCGGACACAAGCACCGGCTCCCGATATCCGGCCGGGATTGACACCATGGCGCCAAAGCCGCCCAGGCCGCCGAGAACTTCCGGGCGACGGGTGCGGGCTGCGGTGTTCTTGATACGGTTTACCAGATCGTTACCTGCGTCGATATCAACGCCAGCATCGCGATAGGTAAGGGAAGGTTTGTGTTCGCTCATGGGAATGTAACCATTGGCCTGTGAATCAGGCCGCGGATTTTAGCAGGTGCACACGGGGGCTCCAACCGGAATTCGGTAAAGCTGGCAAATATAGCTGATAGATCATTGCCCAGCCGCAACCGGCGCTTGCTACTCTCCTCTTGAGTGTTGGTGTATCCTGTGCGCCAAGCATGGGAACGGCAGGGTGTTGCATGACTGAGTCGGGAAGAAACCACATCGGAGTGTTCAGGGGCGCAGCCTTTTTACTGGTGACAGTGGTCGGTTTTTTAATGGCGCTGGCCGGGCCGGCCTCGGCGGTTACGGTCTCTGGGCTGTATAACGTTGACGTTGCGGTTGACGGGTCCGGGTCTGATGATCTGCAGGCAGGCTATGCCGAAGGGCTTCGGCGCATCATGGTCAGGGTGTCCGGTAGCCAGGAGGTGCTGACGCTTGACGGCGTTGATGAGGTGCTCAGCAACGCGGAGTCGCTGCTGTTGGCGTATCAGGTTCGTCGCAACGACGGCGAGTCCAGAATGCAACTGAGTTTTGGTGCCGTCGGCGTCAACCGGGCGTTGGCATCTGTTAATGCGCCGGTGTGGGGGGCCAACCGCCCGTTGACCCTGGCCTGGGTGGCGGTTGAAGACCGGGGTGATCGCAAACTGATCACGGCGGCCACGGAAAATACGGAGCGCGGTGAAGGCGCCATGGCAAGCTGGCGACAGCACGTCCTGGCTGCTGCGGAAGAGCGCGGATTGCCGGTGGCATTCCCGCCGCAAAGTATGCAGGGAGACCGCGCCTTATTGTCGGATTTGTGGGGGCAGTTTACCGGGCGCATTCGCGAAGCCTCGTCTGAGATGCCTCACAATGCACTGGCACTGGTGCGGGTCAGCCGATCTGGCGATCAGTGGCGTGCAGGTTGGGTATTTGATGGCATGAGTATGGGCAGCGCCGAGCAATCCGTTACCGCGGCCGATCCTGCTGAACTCGCGCAGGCCATCGTCGGACGCTGGGCAGACGCCTACGCGAGCCGCTACGCGGTCGCGGCAGGCGAGGTTGGTGATTCTCCGCAGGTCGACATTGTGCTTGAGGGCGTATCGTCGCTGGCGGATTACGGCAACGTTAGCAAAGCCTTGAACAGTTTTACGCCGGTGGTTTCCGTGGGAGCCTCACGGGTGAGGAACGAACGCCTGACGGTGCAGGTTACCTTTACCGGCGAGCTGGATCAGCTTCGCCAATACATTGCCCTGGATCCGCGTTTTGTGGTGATGGAAGGTCAGCCAGAGGAGGTCACACCATCGATAGCCGTGGCAGAGAGTGAGCCGGCGGCAGAGTCGCAGGCTGTGAC
>JAWOAO010000344.1:0-5218 GCA_046498485.1 Marinobacter sp.
CGGCATGGCAGACTGGTGTGTGGTGCTGAAACCCGATGGTGAAGACCAGTGGGGCGAGCACCAGCCGGTCAGCGATTATCGCCAGCTTGAGCGCGAGCAGGTACTGGACGTGATCCGCGAGGCGGGTATTGCCGGTATGGGCGGCGCCGGCTTCCCGACCGACATCAAACTGCGGCCGTCGAGGCATCGCAAAGTTGAAACCCTGATCCTGAACGGCGCCGAATGCGAGCCCTACATCACCGCCGATGATATGACCATGCGCGAGCACGCTGCCGAGGTCGTGGCTGGCATGAAGGTGATCGCCTGGATTCTTCGCCCGTCTCGCTGTGTTATCGGGATTGAAGACAACAAGCCACAAGCCATCGCCGCCATGCGCGATGCGGTTCAGGGCACCCAGATTGAGATTGCGGTGGTGCCCACCAAATACCCGTCCGGCGGTGAGAAGCAACTGATCCGGATTCTGACTGGCCTTGAAGTGCCCAGCGGCGGCATTCCTGCGGATATCGGTGTGCTGTGCCAGAACGTGGGGACAGCGATGGCTGTCTCCAGAGCCATCTTTGAAGGCAAGCCACTGATCTCCCGCGTATTAACCATTACCGGTGAAGCCGTACAGCAACCCGGCAACTTCGAAGTGTTGATCGGCACGCCGGTCCGCGATTTGCTGACAGCAGCCGGCCTGCAAGCCGACAAACTGAACCGATTGGTGCTGGGCGGGCCAATGATGGGCTACACCCTGACCACCGACGCCGTTCCAGTGGTGAAAACCTCCAACTGCGTGATCGCGGCAACCACCGCCGAACTGCCGGCACCGCCGCCGGAACAGCCCTGTATTCGTTGCGGACAATGCGCAGAAGTCTGCCCCATGGAGCTGCTGCCGCAGCAACTGTTCTGGTATTCGAAAGCAACCGAGTTTGAAAAGGCCGAACACCTGAACCTGTTCGATTGCATAGAGTGCGGCGCCTGCTCCTTCGTTTGCCCGAGCTCTATTCCGCTGGTGCAGTACTATCGCTTTGCCAAAGATGAAATTCGTAGCCAACGAGCCGAGCAGTTAAAGTCAGATCGTGCCCGTGAACGGTTCGAGGCTCGCCAGGCGCGCCTCGAACGTGAACAACAGGAAAAAGAGCTGCGCCGCAAGGAGCGCGCCAAAGCCGCCGCGGAGGCCCAGGCTCAGAAACAGGCCGAAGCCGAACAAACGGTTGCGCAAGGTGATGCGGCGGACAACCGTGACGCCAAGGCTGCTTTGGTGCAACAGGCTCTGGAACGGAAAAAAGCCAAGACCGCTCAGACACCGGAAGCCACCCAGCAAACCGCGTCTGAACCTGCAGACAAACCGGATATTGATGCACTCGAAAAACAGCTGATACAGGCTGAAGCCAAGCTGAACACCATGCAAGGCATGCTGGACGAGGCCAAAGCCCAGCAGGCCGACAACCTGGACAAACTGGAACGGGCAGTGACCAAGAACCATGACCGGGTTGAGCGCGCCCGGGAAGCGCTCGCCGACGCCCATAAACGGGCAGGTACCGAGCCTGCCCCTCAGCTGTCCGAGTAAACTCATTGCAGGATCATTCATGGCATTAGTTCAACAATCCTCACCGCATGCCCACAATGCCCGGTCAACGTCCCGGGTCATGCTCTGGGTCATGCTGGCCACGTTGCCAGGTCTGATTGCCCAGACCCTGTTTTTTGGCTGGGGTAACCTGGTCAATGTGGTCTGGTGTGTCGCGGTAGCACTGGCTTCAGAAGCCGTCATTCTGAAATTGCGCGACAAGCCCGTCGCGTTTTTTCTGAAAGACAACACCGCCGCCGTCACCGGCTTGCTGCTGGGCCTGTCTTTGCCCCAATTTGCGCCCTGGTGGGTGTCCGGCATTGCGGTGATATCCGCCATCGTGGTGGCCAAGCAACTTTATGGTGGGCTCGGTTCCAACCCTTTCAACCCGGCCATGGTAGGTTATGCCCTGGTGCTGATTTCGTTTCCGGTGGCGATGACCACCAACTGGGCACAGCCGGCCACCTTGTGGGCAGGGGCGCCAGGTTTTGGTGAGACCCTGGCAACCATCTTTTCCGCCAGCCAGACCAGCATTGATGCCTGGACCATGGCCACCCCGCTGGACGAATACAAACACAAGATCGCCAGCCACACCGCCGCGGAAGTATTGCAGCACCCGACCTTTGGTGATCTGGTCGCCCGGGGTTGGGAATGGGTCAACCTGGCCTTTCTGGCCGGTGGCCTGCTCCTGGTCTGGCTCAGGATCATTAGCTGGCACATCCCGGTGGCCTTTCTGGCGGCTATCGCCATCATGAGTCTGGCCTTCGGCAACAATGCTGACCAGTATGCACCACTGCAACTGCACCTGCTGGCCGGTGGCACCATGCTCGGTGCCTTCTTCATCGCCACCGATCCGGTTTCTGCCGCCACCAGTCACCAGGGCAAGCTGATCTACGGGGCCGGTATCGGTGTGCTGATCTACCTGATCCGGACCTGGGGCAATTATCCGGACGCCGTGGCCTTCAGCGTGCTGTTGATGAATTTTGCCGTGCCTTTTATCGATCACTACACGCCCCCGAGAACCTACGGCCACCACAAGGCTCGGCGTGGCGCACCTGGCAAGAGCGGAGGCTAAGACATGAACGCAATCACCACCTCCGTCCGCCGCAGCGCCATCGGCCTTGGTCTGTTCGCCGTTATTACCGGCGGCACCATTGCCCTGACTCAAGGCATTACCAAAGACCGGATTCAGGAACAGGCCGAGCGGGCCGAGGCCAGAGCCCTGTTTGAGATTATCCCGGAGAGTCAGCACGACAACGACCTGCTACGAGACGTGGTCACCCTGCCGGCCAGTGACCGACAACCTGGAGCCGGGCCGGTCAGGGTCTGGGTGGCCCGACGCGACGGCCAGCCCGTCGGCATGATCATGCCGGCGGTAGCCAGGGATGGCTACGCAGGAGAAATCCGGTTGCTGGTTGGCATTGACCTGCAAGGCAAGATCCTGGGCGTGCGAGTAACCAGGCACCGGGAAACACCGGGACTGGGCGACCGCATTGAGACTCGCAAGTCTGACTGGATCTACAGTTTCGAAGGTCGTTCACTGGGCAATCCACCGCCCAAACAGTGGAATGTGAAAAAGAACGGCGGTGTTTTTGACCAGTTTACCGGTGCCACCATTACCCCCAGAGCCGTGGTCAAGGCCGTACAGCAGTCACTGGTCTATTTCCGGCACAATCGGGCTATTATACGGGAGCAGCTTAACGAACCCGCCGCGCCCAGAGAAAAAACGCTGACCCCAAAAGCCATTGCCGGTGAATCCATCCCTGCGGAGCACTCCTGATCATGGCCACGAAATCATCCGGTGAAATTATCAAGGACGGCCTGTGGACCAACAACCCGGCGCTGGTCCAGGTACTCGGACTGTGCCCGCTGCTGGCAGTCACCAGCACGGTAGTCAACGCCGTTGGCCTGGGTATCGCCACCCTCATGGTGCTGATGGGCTCTAATCTGTCGGTCTCCATCATCCGGAATTTCGTTACCGAGTCGGTACGACTGCCGGCGTTCGTCATGATCATTGCCTCGTTCGTGACCTGTGCCGAACTGCTGATGCAGGCTTTCACCTACGAGCTCTATCAGATTCTGGGCATTTTTATCCCGCTGATTGTCACCAACTGCGCCATTCTTGGCCGGGCCGATGCCTTTGCTTCCAAGAATCCCCCATTGCCCGCCTTACTTGACGGCGCCATGATGGGTTTGGGCTTTCTGGCGGTCTTGATCATTCTGGGCGGCATGCGCGAACTGGTTGGCCAGGGCACGTTGTTTGCGGACATGCACCTGTTGCTCGGGCCGATGGCCGCAGACTGGGTCATACAGCCGTTTGAGCATTACCCGGACATGCTGTTTATGGTGCTGCCCCCCGGGTGCATTTATGGGTCTGGGCCTGCTGATTGCTCTGAAAAACGGCATCGATCATCGCCTGAAACAACGACGACTGGCGGCAGCGCCTGCCCACACCGGCACCGGCAGCAAACGGGTGCGCGTGACCGGCAACATCTCCTGAATCTGGCCGTACAATCTGACCCAGGAAAACGATGAACAAAGAAAAACGTACCGCGATATTTACACGGCTGAGGGATGAAAATCCCACCCCGACGACCGAGCTGAACTACCGCAATCCGTTCGAACTGCTGATTGCCGTGATTTTGTCAGCTCAGGCTACGGATGTGGGCGTTAACAAGGCGACCGACAAGTTGTACCCGGTGGCCAACACGCCGGAAGCCATACATGGGCTGGGTGTCGACGGGTTGAAGGCATACATCAAGACCATCGGTCTGTTCAACAGCAAGGCTGACAATGTCATCAAAACCTGCAAAATTCTGATCGAGCAGCACGGCAGCGAAGTACCGGACAACCGGGAAGCTCTTGAAGCCCTGCCCGGTGTCGGCAGGAAGACCGCCAACGTAGTACTGAACACCGCCTTCCGCCAGCCCGCCATGGCGGTGGATACGCACATTTTTCGGGTCTCGAACCGGACCGGGATCGCGCCTGGAAAGAACGTAGTAGAAGTGGAAAAACGACTGATGCGGCTGGTACCGAAAGACTTCCTGATGGACGCCCATCATTGGCTGATCCTGCATGGCCGGTACACCTGCACCGCCCGAAAGCCGAAATGTGGGGCCTGCCTGATCGAAGATCTGTGCGAATTCAGGCAAAAGCGGGATTATCAGTAACCCGGCGGGTATTCCTTTAACAAAAACGCCGGCACTTGCCGGCGTTTTTGAGTCAGCTGAGCGTAATCAACGCTGGCCCAGCATCTTCTCTTTCAGGTCTTTCTGAGCCGGCTTATCAGACAGCCAGATACCAAAAAGTGCTTTCTTGAACGCCAGGCCACCAACGGTGTCGCGCTGCTCACTGTTTTTCAGAACCTGTACGCCGGCGTTCGGCAGGTAAACCAGATCAAACACATCGCCTTCCTGAATCTCTTCCTGGAACACCGCCATGAACCGATCCACATCCGCCTGGATCCCCGAGAGGTCACCGTCGGTGGCAGCCTGGAAGCCTTCCATCGTTGCTTCTGTCATACGTTCACTGGTAATCATGCCAGAGGTAATGCGCAACGTGATGGCCTGAGGCTCATCGGCCGCAATCACTGCTTCCGCGTCATTCACTCTCTGGGGAACATAGAGGCCGCCCACATAAAGATTCATAAACCATTTGGAGCGCGTGCCT
>JAWOAO010000398.1:0-6351 GCA_046498485.1 Marinobacter sp.
CATGACGATCAACCTGATCGTGGCGTTCCTCAGCCTGGCGCTGGCGGCAGCGCTGATTGTCAGCCAGGAATAACGAGTCTTCAGAGCAACAGGGCTTAAAGGAGTTACACCTTGTCTGAGTTAGCTAACTACGAAAGCTTCAACATCGACGTCAAAAACCACATCGCCCACGTCCAGTTCAGCCGGCCGGAAGCCATGAACACCATGAACAAGGCGTTCTGGCTGGAACTGCCCCGCTGCGTTCAGGATATTGAAGCCAACACCGATGCCCGGGTGATCGTGATCTCGTCCACCGGCAAACATTTCTCCGCCGGCATGGACCTGGGTGTGTTCTCCGATCCGAAATCCGTGCCCATGAGTGGCGACCCGGGCCGGATGGCCGAGAACCTGCGCCGGGTGGTGTTGCAGTTGCAGGACACGCTGACGTCTCTCGAAAAAGTGCGCCTGCCGGTGCTGGCGGCGGTTCACGGGGGCTGCATCGGTGGTGCCCTGGACCTGGTGTGTGCGGCCGACAGCCGTTATTGCACGGCGGATGCCTACTTCACCATCAAGGAAACCGAGCTGGGCATGACGGCCGATGTCGGCACCCTGCAGCGCCTGCCCAAGCTGATGCCCGAAGGCGTGGTGCGTGAGCTGGCCTACACCGGCCGCAAGTTCGGTGCCGAAGAGGCTCAGCGTCTGGGCTTTGTGAATTCGGTGTATGAGAATCAGGCCGCCATGCTCGAGGCGGTTATGGCCATTGCCGCTCAGATTGCCGCCAATGCGCCGCTGGCTGTCACCGGTTGTAAGGAAATGCTCAACTACAGCCGCGACCACAGCGTGGAAGACAGCCTGAAGTACATGGCCACCTGGCAGGCCGGCATGTTCCGCCCGACCGACATGATGAAAAGCTTCCAGGCCAAGGCCCAGAAGCAGGCTCCTACCTACGATGACCTGTTCCCGGTCAGGGATCTGTTCGCCAACTGAGCCATGCCTGCACGCCAAGGTTCCTCAATGTCGACCAATGCCGCCCTGTTGTTTCAGGGCAGCATTGGTGTGCTCGGCCTGCTGGCTATCTGGCTGTTTGATATCCCGCTATTGGCAGGCGGTTTCGGGCTGACCGAAGCTTTACTGTTTGGCTTGCTCGGGGCCGTTGCCACCTACCTGTTGCTGTTGTTTCTGAGCCGGATGTCCTGGCTGTTCCCGGACGATCTCACCAGCCAGATGCAGGGCTTGTACAACTTCGCCGCCAGCTTTCGCTGGCCCGTGCTGCTGGCCCTGTCTGTACTGGCCGGAGTCGGTGAAGAATTACTGTTCCGGGGCGCAATACAGGGCTGGCTACTCCAGTACACCGGTCCCTGGACAGCGGTATTGGCCGCATCGGTGTTGTTCGGCCTGGTGCACTATGTGTCGTTTACCTACTTTCTGGTCGCCACCGGCCTCGGCCTGGTGTTGGGTGGTGCCTATCAGCTCAGCGGCAGCCTTGAGCTGGTGATGGTCTGGCACGCGGCTTACGACCTGCTGGCGCTCTACTGCCTGTTGAAATATCCCCATTGGTTTGGTGTTCACCGGTAATCCGGTAATCCCTCTTTTTCTGGAATCGTGACGTGTTTGAGAGCTATCTGACGGGTTTGCTGGTGTGTGGTGGCATCATCGTGGCCATCGGCGCGCAGAATGCCTATGTGCTGAGCCAGGCCATTCGCCGGGAGCATCACTGGTGGGCGGCTGGGGTGTGTATGACCTCAGACGTGTTGCTGTTTACCCTTGGCATGTTTGGCGTGACCGCGGCCCTGATGGCAGTGCCTCAGGCACTTGAGGTGTTGCGTTGGTTAGGCGTCGTGTTTTTGGGCTGGCTGGCGGTTCAGGCCTTTGTTCGAGCCGGTCGGGGCCGGGCGGTGCTTGAGGCAGGCGCAGAAACTCGCCGGAGCCTGAAAGGCGTCCTGCTCACCACGCTTGCGGTCACCTTGCTGAATCCCCAGGTGTATCTGGATACGCTGTTGCTGATTCCGGCTGTTGGCGCCCAACAATCCAGCGCCCCTGGTTTTGTTGCTGGCGCAAGCAGTGCATCGGTTCTCTGGTTTGGTGGTCTGGCCTGGTTCGGCTCTTCATTGGCGCCAGTGTTATCCCGCCCGGGAGCCTGGCGGGTTATCGACGGTGTGATCGGTTTGATGATGCTGGCGATTGCCGTCCAGCTGGCTGTTGCTGGTCTGTAAAATTCAAACGATCGTATGGATTCTTGTTGAAACTTCTGTCTGGCTGAAAGAAGATAGCTTGCTATAAAATTCTCCCGCTTTAATCAGGAATTCCTATGAACTCTACCGTTCGCCGCTGGTTTGCCAGCGCCGGGGCCATGCGCCGGGTTATGAGCACGTTTGCGCCTTACCTTGGTGCGGGTATCAAGGTTACCCAGATTGCTGATGACTTTTCATCCGCAACCGTCGAAATGCGCCAGCACTGGTACAACACCAATTACGTAGGCACGCATTTCGGTGGCTCGCTCTACAGCATGGTTGACCCCATTTACATGCTGCTGCTGATGCGACGGTTGGGAAACGACTATATCGTCTGGGACAAGGCCGCCAGTATCGATTTTGTGAGGCCCGGTAAGGGGCGCGTAATGGCTCGTTTCGAGCTGACTGGCAATCGTGTGGACGAAATCCGCCTGGCGACGGCTGGCGGTGACAAATACCTGCCGGAATGGACAGTGGAAGTGGTGGATGAAACTGGCGAGATTGTTGCCAGGGTTTACAAAACGCTTTATGTGCGCAGAAAATAGGCCTCACGGCTGCCTGACGAGAGTATTGCAGGGCTAAAAACGTAACACCAGGCCGGCACTGGCCTCGACTTGCAGATAGCCACTGCTCCGGAAGCGGATTTCACAGCCGCCTGAGCAGAACACAGAGCCTCCCGAATCCAGAGCGGTATAGATGCCCCGGAGGTCCATTCTGAACCGCAGATGCTCGGTGACCGGGAACTTGTAGCCCGCGCCCAGCGATAGCGAGGCCCGGTGGTGGTTGTTCAGGCCGGATGCTTTCGGCTCCAGCCGGGTAATACCGGCCACGCCCGAAACAAAACCGCCCACCGTTTGCCCACCCGGAAAGTAGAGGCCGCCAAACTGCAGCTGGTAGATGGTGACATCGATGCTCTGGATGCCCGGCGCAAAAAGGCCGTTGTCGATGCTGGCGGTGGTTTCCTGGCGACCGAAATACAGCTCTCCCTGCTTACCGGCTTCCTGAAGGTCGAAGTTTAAAACAAGGCCGTGACTGACGGTGTCTTTGAACTCGAGTTCGCCATCGCTTTGCGCCGCCGACGTCTGGATGTCGAAACTGCCGCCCATCCGGAAGCCGGCAAACGGGGATAGCTCAACGCCCGCCAGAGCGGGCGATGTTCCGACCATCAGCGCAAGCACTGCCGGTGCCGGGAGCAAGCGCTTCACGCTATCTTCGCCTCAACTTGCTCAGAGGCCACTCGCGCCAGGAATTCGCCAATGTCGTCGAAGGCCTGATTTGCCTCTGGTAGCAGCGGCGAGAAAATATGCCAGACGTGCACCATGTTCTGCCAGGTGTGCACCTCTACTGAGGACCCTTCAGCTCTGGCCTTGGCGGCATAGCGCGTAGCGTTGTGTAGCAGCATTTCGGTGGTGCTGGCGTGGATCAGGGTAGGGGGCAGATCGTTAAGGTTACCGCGCAGCGGCGATGCCACCGGGTTGGTCGGGGAAATCCGGAAGGCGGCCAGGGTGCCCCACCAGAGTACCGGTAAGGGAATCTTGGAGAGGCCGCCAAAGAACGGGCCGAGCAACGCGTCGGTGCGGATGTTGTCGCGGTTGCTGGGAGCGGTCAGGGTCAGGTCGGTAGACGGTGACAGGGCAATCGCGGCATCGGCCTGGCGCACACCGTTGTCCCGAATCCAGGCGAGTAGTGACAGGGCGTGACTGCCGCCGGCAGAATCCCCGGCCACCACCATGAATTCGGCTTTTCCCTCACCCTCCGGGCCGTGGTTCAGCAGCCAGGTGTAAACTTGCCGGCAATCACGTATGCCATCCATAAAGCGGTGTTCCGGCATCAGCCGGTAGTCGAGGGCAAACACCGCGGCCCCGGCGACATGAGAAAACCGGTCGGTAATGGCCCGGTGGCTGCGAGGGCTGCCTGCGGCCCAGGCGCCGCCGTGAATGTAGAGCACACGCCGGCGGGTATCGGCCCCCGGTGCAATTACCCATTCACCTTTCGGATGGTCGCAATAATGGACCTCGGATTCAATCTCTACCCCTTCACCCAGGCTGTCCAGATGGTTCCTCAGGGCGATCAGTCTGGCCTTGCCTTTTAAGCCTTTGGAGGCACGCCCCATGTCTTTGATGCGTTCCATCACTTCATCGTGAGCGGGGTTGGGCGCAACTTCCCGGACCGCCCAGTCGCCGCCATCAAACCGCGAGAGATCGTGAACCCGGAACAGCACAAAAGTGGCGACAACAATGAGTGCAACAACGGCAAGCAGAATCCAGAGCATGGGTTTTCCTTTTGGGACCCGGAAAAAGGGAACTATGCTGAAACTATAGTCGTACCATGGCAAAGCTTGAAGAGGAAAGCCATCTTGCAAATAGCCTATCGGGCCGGGGACATCACCGAAGCCCACATCATCGCCGGCATGCTGGGAGCCCACGGTATTGACGCCCATGTGGGAGGACATTATCTGCAAGGCGCGATGGGGGAGATTGGTGCCGCCGGGTTCAGTAATGTGCATGTGGACGATGAGGACGTTTACCGTGCTCGGGTGTTGATTGATGACTACGAAGCCGACCGGCCAGTGTCGGCGACAAAGCCGGCTGATCAGGACACGCCGAATCACTATGCGCGCTGGTTTATCGTTGTGCTCATTATTGGGTTGTGGCTGCTGTGGTGATTCTGAGCTAACCTGCCGCCGGGCTGACCGATTAGGATGATGGCATGAGAATTCGTATTACCCATCAGAGAATTACGATATTCCTGCAACTCGTTCTGTTGCTGGAGGCGATATTGGCGATCTGGGGCCAGCGCTGGTTTACGGCGTTTCTGACCAGTATGATCATTGTGATCACCTTCTTCCCGATTCTGTTCGAGCGGCAGTTCCGGATTCATGTCCCGCCTGAACTGCAGTTGGCGGCCATTGGCTTTGTATTTGCCTCACTGTTTCTGGGGGAGATCCGGGATTACTACACCCGGTACTGGTGGTGGGACATGGCGCTGCACACCATGTCGGGTTTCCTGCTCGGGATATTCGGTTTTCTGCTGGTTCATATCATGAACGAGACCGAGAAGATTAACGTGCACATGAATCCCGGATTTGTGGCATTTTTTGCGTTCATGTTCGCGCTCGGTATGGGGGCTTTGTGGGAGATCTTCGAGTTCACCATGGACAGCCTGTTCGGAATGAACATGCAGAAACCCATGCTGAATGATCCTTCCGGCCTGACCGATACCATGTGGGATCTGATCGTCGATGCGATCGGCGGGTTGATTATTTCGGTATTGGGCTGGCGTTACCTGAAAAGTGCCAACAGAACGTCGTTTCTCGAACGCTGGATTGATTCATTCATCGAGCGCAATCCACGGTTTTTCAGGAAATGAACGTCAAACGCTGCCCGGTTTGCCAGTCCGGCCGCCTGTTGCCATTCCGTGTGGTGGATGACAAGGCCTATTTGCGCTGCGTGCAGTGTTCGGCAACGGTGATGGAGCCTGGCTGCCGTTTGTCTGTTGATGCAGAGCGAGCGGTTTACGCGCTGCATGACAACCAGCCGGGTGATGTCGGTTATCGTCGATTTCTGGCGAAGCTATCCGGGCCTCTGATCGAGCAGCTTGCCAGCGGCGCCCGGGGTCTGGATTTCGGTTGCGGTCCGGGCCCGGCGCTGGCCACCATGCTGGAGGAAGCCGGGTTCAGCGTGGCGCTCTACGATCCTTTTTTTCACCCGGAGCGCTCGGTACTGAGCCGGCGCTATGATTTTATTACCTGCACCGAAGTGGTTGAGCATCTGCATCGCCCGGCCGAGGTGTTCCGGCAGCTTGATGCTCTTCTCAAGCCGGGTGGCTGGCTGGCGATCATGACCTGTTTTCAGACCGACGATGACCGCTTTGATCACTGGCATTATCGGCGTGATCCGACCCACGTGGTGTTCTATCGCGAGCAAACCTTCGCCTGGCTGGCGAACCATTATGGTTGGCGGCTGGAAATTCCCCGAAAGGATGTGGTGCTAGTGCAGAAAACGCAGAACGTCGCCGGGTAACGCTATGGGTCGGTGCGGCCTGGGCATGCGGGCAACTCAGGGCACTCGCTGCTCACTGCGCCGGCTGGATGGGTTAGCCGGCGACTTTCTGTACTTTCTGCACTAGCACCACATCCTTG
>JAWOAO010000183.1:0-2772 GCA_046498485.1 Marinobacter sp.
CCGACCTGCTGGACATGACCGCTCAGCAACAGCAGGTCGGAGCCCCGGACAACGTCAGTAATACCCTGGTCGATGTCATCAACGACCACCGCCAGCTGGTAAGCGTAAAAGCCTTCCTTGCGCATAATGACCGGGTCATCAAGCTCCGCGCGAACCGGCTGTCGATGAGCGCCGAGCAGGAGGTCCTGCCAGTGGCTGGCCTCGTCGTTCAGGGCAAAACGGATGGCATAGGGCGTATCGCCCGGGGCTGGCGCGCCGTCCCGGCAGTGGGTCGGGTGATAACCGCCGTGTTGCTTCAGCTGTTTGCGGGAGCAACGACAGCGGTACGCCTTGCCTTGCGACAATAACCGCTCGATGGCGGCCTGATAGGCCTCGTGGCGTCTGGATTGAAAGCGCACGGGCTCATCCGGGAACAGGCCGTGGCAGTCAAGGGAGTGCAGAATCTGCCCGGTGGCCTGCGGCGGCTCCCGCAACGGATCAAGATCTTCAATGCGAACCAGCCAGTCACCGTCGGCAGCGCGGGCTTCCAGCCAACTGGCCAGGGCCGTCACCAGCGAGCCGAAATGCAGCGGTCCAGTGGGGGAGGGGGCAAAACGCCCGCGGTACCGAGATTGCTCCATAGCGGCTCTTCTTCAAGCCGGCACCACAGGCTGCCGGCTCTCAGTTGGGCTTAGATGCCAGTCTGGCGTTCGCGGATTTCTGCCAGGGTCTTGCAGTCGATGCACAGAGTGGCCGTCGGGCGTGCTTCCAGGCGACGAGTGCCGATTTCCACGCCACACTGATCGCAAAAACCGTAGTCGTCTTTGTCAATGCGGTCGATGGTCTGGTCAATTTTCTTGATCAGCTTGCGCTCACGGTCCCGGGTGCGCAGTTCCAGGCTGAACTCTTCTTCCTGGGTTGCGCGATCACTGGGATCCGCGTAATTTGCAGCGTCTTCCTGCATGTGGTGCATGGTGCGGTCCACTTCTTCCATCAGTTCCTGCTTCCATCTCAGAAGCAGTACCTTGAAGTGCTGCAACATCTCTGCACTCATGTATTCTTCACCCTTCTTCATTTCATAAGGGGTGAAGTTGGTAAAACGTTCGCGTGGTTGGTCTGCAGTTTTTGCCATTGAACCCGGCCTCTTGTTTGAACTACACAAGAACGCTTTGTTTCCGCCGCGCCAGCATGGCTGCGCGGTTTAACCCTGGATAAAGCATTCGTCCTGAAACGGGAATTGGCGGAAAATAGCAGATAAGTCACGGGGTGGCCAGTCTTGTGATCACGACTTTAAGCGGAGATGCCATGAAATACGCTGAGCCTTTACTCGAAGGACGATTAATTCGTCGTTATAAACGCTTCCTTGCAGACGTGCGCCTGCCCGATGGCCGCGAAGTAACAGCCCATTGCCCGAATACCGGCTCCATGCTCGGATGTCAGCCGGACAATGCCCGGGTCTGGCTGAGCCAGAGTGATAACCCCAAGCGCAAGCTGAAGTACACCTGGGAGCTGGTGGAAACGGCGCCGGGTGTGATTGCCTGCGTCAATACCGCGCGCCCGAATCACCAGGCCCGCCATGCCATTGAGGCGGGCGTGGTCAGCGAGCTGACGGGTTACACCGATTGCCGCAGTGAGGTTCGTTACGGGGCTGAGAAAAGCCGGATTGACTTACTGTTGAGTCGCCACCCCGAGCAGCCGGATGCCTGGGTAGAGGTCAAGAACGTGACCCTGGCTCAGGGTGGTCAGGGCTACTTTCCGGACGCCGTTACCGAGCGGGGCCAGAAGCATCTGCGGGAGTTAATGGCTCAGGTGGCCAACGGCGATCGGGCGGTACTGCTGTTTGTGGTCAATCACACCGGTATCGCGCAAGTGCGCCCGGCTGACCACATTGATGCCCGTTACGGCCAGTTGTTGCGCCAGGCCCGGGCCGCCGGCGTAGAGGTGCTGGCCTATCGCGCAGCCCTGGCGGGGCCGGATGGCAACCCCGGTGGCCGACTGGAGCTTACCGAATCGGTTCCGGTCAGCCTCGAACCCTGACCTCCGGCCTATTTGGGTAAAAGCACGTAGCGCATGCGGGTGCCATGGTTCAGGGACATAACGATTTCATCGGCTTCCAGTCGGTGCGGAAAGTAGCAGCCGGAAATTTTGGCGCTGGCAATGCTGGCGCCTTCCATTCTGGATTTGGAGAAATCGATGCCGCGCAGGTCCGAGCCTCTGAAATAGGCGTGGCGAAAATCCAGCCCCTTGGCGTCCATCCCGCGCATATCCAGCCCCCGAAAATCGTCAGAAGCAAAGCTGGGCAGTTCGCTCAGCTCCGCCTTGCCCGCGTTGAACGCTTTGATGTCTTCATTCCGCAGTATTTCATACAGCGGGTGATCAATATGATGCAGTTCGTGATCCTGAAATTCGTCCATCTGGTACCTCGAAGGTTCAACAGCCACGCGTGTCGTGGTGAGTCTAGTCGCCTTGGCGGGGCATCATGCCAAAGTGCTGTCGAATACGGTCTGCCATGGCTTCTGCCACGTGTTCCTGCTCGGTATGCAAATGCACCGTGTGGGTTTTCTCTTCCAGCGTCAACGGCTCGAACCAGTTTTTCTGGACCTCAAAAAGTTCCTCGGTTGCCTCCGAAGCGTCGCCTTTGCGTTTGCCAACCCAGTCCTTCCTCAGCGCTTCCGGGGCTTCGCAATGCAGCAGGGCAAAGGGCATGCCCCGGGTTTCGGCGACTTCGGCAAACAGGCTGCGCTCGCTTTCCTTCAGGCAGGCTGCGTCGACAATCACCGAGAGCCCGGAGGC
>JAWOAO010000413.1:0-6206 GCA_046498485.1 Marinobacter sp.
GACATTAATGTACTCGGAATTCGAAGGGTAGAGCATTGCATTGCAATGCATGATGTGGCGTGGATTATAACTGGTTTCCTGCATCTTTAACACGGCTAATGCCAGCGGCGCGGTAGGTAGTTGCCGGGCCCGCGGTTGCGTTAATGGCGGATATTCGGCAATCTCCGGGTTGTTTCGGTTAGGATGCTAATGAGGTAGGCTAATGAATTTTGACAGATTAATGGAAGCGGTCGCGCAGGGTGGAGAGGTTACCATCCCGTCAACCTGGAGCCAGGGGCGCGCCTCTTTCGGTGGTGTGGCGGCGGCGCTGGTGTTCGACCGGATGGCTCATGTGGTTGCTCCAGATCGCCCTATGCGATCCATGCAGGTGTCGTTCGTGGGCCCGGTTACACCGGATGAGCCTGCGACAGTTGAAGCCGAAATCCTGCGCGAAGGCAAGGCGGTCAGCCAGGTGTTGGGCCGTATCGTCCAGGACGGTGAGCCCAAGCTGGTGGCACTGGCCAGTTTTGCCGGGGACAGGGATTCAGCGGTGCGTGTTGACGCCTTGCCGGCGCCGGAAGCGAAGCCGGCCAGTGAGTGCCGGGGGCTGGATTACATTGCAGGCGTCACACCGGAATTCATCCAGCAGATCGAGATGCGCTGGGCGTTTGGCAATCTTCCTTTCACTGGCAAAGGTGGTCGGGAGCTTGGCGGGTGGATGCAGTTCAGGAACACGCCGGAAACCTTTTCAGATGCCCATATTATTGCACTCGTTGATGCGTGGCCGCCTGCTGTTTTGCCGCACGTAAAAGGGCGAGTGAAAACCAGCTCTCTGAGTTGGGCCCTTGACATCGTGCATCCCAGGCCCGTTCTTGAGCCGGGAGATTGGCTGCTGTATAAGGCGACGATTGATGAGGCAAGCGCCGGATACGGACACACTCATGCGGGAATCTGGACCGAAAGCGGAGACCTGGTGGCTCTGAGTCGGCAAACGGTAACGGTATTCGGATAGTGGTATAAGGCGTTTCCGTGAAATCAATAGAAACAATAAAAGTACTGGCTGCCAGTGTGATCGCGGTTGTGGTCATGGTGGGTATTGCCCGGTTTTCCTATACGCCAATGATTCCCGAGATGGTCGACGCGCTTGGCCTGAGCACGTCCCTGGTCGGAATGCTGGCGACGGTGAATTACGCCGGCTACCTTACCGGTGCGCTGCTTATCACCCGGATCAGCGATCTCGGGCTCAAGGTAAGGCTTTACCAACTCGGTCTCGTCGTCGCGGTAGTCTCAACGGTTCTTATGGGGTACACCACCAATGTGTGGTTGTGGTCCATATTGCGATTTATCTCCGGGCTCAGCACCTCGGCCGGTATGTTGTTGGGGGCGGGTCTGCTCATGGGCTGGCTGATCAAAAACAATCAGAAATCCGAGCTTGGCGTTTTCTTTTCCGGTATCGGGCTCGGGATTGTTCTCACAGCGGTGGTGGCCGAGCTGATCAAGGATGCCTTTACCTGGGATACGCAGTGGGTAATCTACGGACTGGTGGCGTTGGTGTTGCTGGTTCCAGTCTGGCGCTGGATGCCTGACTACCGGGCCTGCGCGTTGCCGCAAACCACAAGCAAAGCTGCGAGGGAAGGGCGGAGCCGCTTTATCCGCATCTTGCAGTTGGCCTATTTTTGCGCCGGTGTTGGCTATGTGGTCACAGCCACCTTCCTGGTGGCTATCACGGAGTCCATGCCACAGCTTGAGGGGAACGGATGGCTGATCTGGCTTGTTGTTGGTCTTGCCGCCACGCCGGCTTGTTGGCTATGGGATGTGTTCTCGCGCCTTTGGGGGCAGTGGCTTGCACTTTACCTGGCGTACACCCTCAACTCTGTCAGTATCTTGATGCTGATCGTCAATGCCGAAATGGTAAGCGTGATACTCAGTGCCGTGATCTATGGCGCCAGCTTTATCGGCATTGTCAGCATGATGCTGGCTATGGTGGGGCGTGTTTTTCCTGAGAATCCGTCCCGGCCGATGAGCCGGCTTACATTCAGTTATGGCATTGCTCAGGTGCTGGCGCCTGCCGTTGTGGGTTACCTGGCCGATGTGGAAGGTAATTACACCAACGGGCTCTGGCTTACATTGGTTGTGATGGCGCTTGGTGTGGTGGTGCTGCATCTTGCACGAAGAATGGAGCAGCGGGGGCAGGGCAGGTCTGCAATCTCCCGCTAACAGCGGCCGTGATACTCCACTTCGGGGAGCGGTTATTCCATTTCTGGCAGGGCTTCGGTGACAGTGCCTGCATCGCGAAGGCCACCGAAGCGTTTGTAGAACTTCTCCCCTGGTCCTGGCAGCGGGCCGGACGCATTTTCCAGCGTTTCGTCGAGCCACTGTTCGGCCCGCACATAGATCTTGCGGTAAAGGTTGCGACAAAGCTGCTTGGCGCTTCGGCCTTCCCAGTCACCCGGTAACAGTTCATCGGGCAGTAGAGGGTCGCGGAGCAGAATCTTGCGATATTCGTGGATCAGCAGAACCCGCAGGAGCAGACATTCCTCCGGACTGAGGGTGTCCTCGGACTGAAGTTCCCGCCATAGCGGGCGGAACTGTTTCAGAAAACGTCGGTACCGCCCTCCCAGCTCCTCCAGGTTCCAGCTCTCCCGGACCTGCAGGCGAAGCGCCCTGGGGCTCTTCTGCTCCATGGGCATGGTCTCCATCACGATGGTGTCCTCTAGGGCTCCCCATTCCTGCAACATTGGGATCAATTCATTGCGGGTAAATCTGGGGTGCTCCATCAGGCCCGGTGCCATGCTGCCAAAGCTGAGCCACTTAAGCTCTTCCCGGACTTTCTGGCGAAGCTCCGGTGCCAGTTGATTCAGGTACACAAGGCACCAGCTGCCGCTCCACTCTTCAGTATCCAGGTTGTAAACGTGCTGGAACGCCTGCTCGAATCGGCGCAGGCCGGGACCTGTCAGACTGTAATAACTGCAGCGGCCGACCTTTTCGGTTTGCAGCCAGGACTCCTGAACCAGGCGATACACGGACGTACGCACCAGCCGTTGGCTGATTCCCATGGGCTCTACCAGTTTCATCAGGCTGCCAAGCCAGACGTTGCCGCCACGGGGAACGATGGCGTCGCCATAGATGGTAATGATGAGAGAGCCGGCGCGGAGTGGCCGTTTCTTCTGAAAATTCTTGACGAGCAGTTCTAGTTGGCTTTTTGCAGTCATGGTCCGGGTCCGCAAACAGGAATCAATGAAACAGGTTGCAGGTATTATGCGGGTCTTGCGTGTCAGGTAAAGGCTTGTCTGTCTGATGGCTTTGCTGGCGCGTTGCGCCAGCGTCAGCTTTACTTGGAAGGCAGCGATCCACCGCCCTGAAATCAGTTGACATGGAAGTTATGATACAATAAATTCATTTGATATTCGTCAACGGTATCGAATTTTACCGGGAGCGAAGAAGGACTGCTGTAATCACGGATGAAGAAAAACAAACATACTCATGCCCCTGCATAATTCGGGAGAACAAAAACAATGTTAAAAACTATGATGCGTCGCGCAGGAAAATGCGCAGTAGTAGCTGCGGCAAGTCTCATGATGATGAGTGCCCAGGCAGCCGAACCAATCAAGATCGGGTCGTTTCTGTCAATTACAGGCCCGGCCTCTTTCCTTGGCGATCCTGAGGTGAAAACCCTTGAGATGTACGTCGAGAAAATCAACGAAGAAGGCGGCGTCCTGGGGCGTCAGCTGGAGTTGATACATTACGACGACGTTGGTAATTCCTCCTCTGCTCGCAACTTCGCCAGCCGCCTGATCCGCTCGGATAACGTGGATATCATCGTCGGTGGCAGCACGACGGGTGCGACCATGGCGGCGGTACCATTGATTCAGCAGGCAGAGGTTCCGTTCATCTCCCTGGCCGGCGCTGTGGTTATTACCACCCCGGTGAAAAAGTGGGTTTTCAAGACACCCCAGTCTGACCGCATGGCCGCGGAACGCATCCTGACTGACATGAAGGATCGCGGAATCACCAAGATCGGGTTAATTTCCGGCACTGGTGGTTTTGGTAGTTCCGGCCGTACCCAGACTCTGGAAGTGGCAGAGAAGATGGATATGGAAGTGCTGGCCGATGTCACCTACAGCGGATCTGATACAGACATGACCTCCCAGTTGACCAATATCGGTAACACAGAAGGTGTTGAAGCGGTCCTGAACTTCGGTTTCGGGCAGGGCCCGGCCATTGTGACCCGCAACTATGATCAGTTGGGCATGGAGCTTCCTTTCTATCAGTCCCACGGCGTGGCATCTGACGGCTTCCTTGATCTGGCCGGTTCTGCGGCTGAAGGCCTGCGTCTGCCGGCATCCCCGCTGCTGGTTCCGGATTCTCTGCCGGATGACGATCCCCAGAAAAAAGTGGTTCAGGACTACAAGGCAGAGTATGAAGCTCGCTGGGATTCCAGGGTTTCAACCTTTGGTGCCTATGCCTACGATGGTCTGATGCTGGCTGTACGCGCAATCGAAGAAGCCGGCTCTACTGATCCTGAAGCCGTACGTGAGGCTCTGGAAAACATCGAGGGCTACGTCGGTGTTACCGGAGAGTTCAACATGTCTCCGGATGACCACAATGGCCTCGACCCAGAGTCCTTCCGTATCCTGGAAGTCCAGGATGGCGAATGGCAACTGATCGACTGATATTCCTTTTCACCTGTCTCGCGGCTGGCGGCTGTCCTTCTGGATAAGTCGCAGGCCGATGTTCGACCGGAAACACCGTTATGCTTGCAGAATTCTTACAGTACCTGTTCACCGGGATTACAATCGGTGCAACCTATGCCCTGATAGCCCTCGGTTTTACCCTGATTTATAACGCCAGCCATGTCATCAACTTCGCCCAAGGCGAATTCCTGATGATCGGAGGTATGGCGACTGTTTCGCTGATGGCCATGGGTGTACCCATGATAATTGCCATCGTTCTCGCCATTATCCTTGCCGGGGTTCTGGGTTTGGCGCTTCAGCGTTTCGCCATTGCGCCGGCAAAGCAGGCGGACGTGGTTACACTGATCATAATCACGATTGGTGCTGCCATATTTATCCGTGGCATTGCCCAGATTGTTTGGGGCAAAGGCTACCATGTGATGCAGAATTTCAGTGGCGATGAGTCCATCCGCGTGTTCGGTGCTGTCCTGAATACCCAGAGTCTCTGGGTTCTGGGCGTCGGTGCTGTTGTGGTGGTGGCCCTTGCGCTGTTCTTTACCAAGACCCTGACAGGAAAGGCCATACTTGCGACGTCGATGAACAAGGAGGCTGCCCGACTGGTTGGCGTCCGGACACAGATGGTGCTGATGCTGGCCTTCATGGTGTCTGCGGTGCTCGGCTCCGTTGCCGGTATTGTAGTTGCGCCGATTACCTTTACCTCTTACGACATCGGCATCATCCTTGGCCTGAAAGGCTTTGTTGCTGCGGCAATCGGTGGGCTTGGCAGTGGTGTGGGTGCTGTTGTCGGTGGCATTGTGCTCGGAATTGTTGAAGCGATGACGGCCGGCTATATCTCCTCCGATTACAAGGACGCGGTGGCGTTTGCCACTATTTTGCTAGTGCTCTTCTTCATGCCTCGCGGACTCTTTGGCGCCAAAGTAGTGGAGCGTGTCTGATGTTGAACCGTTTTATGCAGTCTCGTCTCCGTGGGTTGGTGGCCCTCGCGCTGATTCTTGTTGTTATTCCGGCCTTTCTGACCAACTCCTTTCAATACGGAATGGTTACACAGATTGCCATTCTTGCTGCCACGGTTGTCGGCCTGAATCTTCTGGTTGGCTTTGCCGGCCAGATCAGCCTCGGTCATGCTGGGTTCTTTGGTCTCGGTGCTTACTTCTCGGGCATTGCGACGGGAACTTATGGATGGTCCTCTGTACCGGCGCTGCTGGTGGGTGCCGCACTGGTTGGCGTTATTGCCTGGATCGTCGGGCGGCCGGTTCTGCGCCTAAAGGGGCATTACCTGTCCATGGCCACGCTCGCGGTGGGCTTCATAATCGCGATCATCCTGAACAACGAACGCGACCTGACCGGTGGCCCGGACGGCATGCCGGTACCGGCCTTTGAGATATTTGGCTGGGAATTGAGTTCTTTCGGTCGGTATTCACTGTTTGGTTTCGAGATGGAAGGTTTCGAGGCCTGGTATATCTTTGCCAGTGCCGTATTGCTGGCGGCTGTCTGGTTTGCGCTCAACCTCATTGAGTCACCGATAGGCCGCGC
>JAWOAO010000443.1:0-3118 GCA_046498485.1 Marinobacter sp.
TTCCAGCCCGGCCCCGAAGGCGAACTGCCCGACGGCATTCTGGACGATTACTGTCTTGAAATTTACAACCCGGACGGCGAGTTACTGGGCACGCACCTGTTCGACACCAACTCCGGCACGCCGGAACGCGGCATCTGCAGCCTGCCCTATGTGCGCCAGTCCGATGGGGAAACCGTGTATTTCCCGTCCAACCTGATTGAAAACCTGTATCTCAGCAACGGCATGAGTGCCGGCAACACCCTGCCCGAAGCCCAGGTGCAGTGCCTGTCGGAAATCTTCGAGCGGGCGGTGAAAAAACAAATCATCGAAAACGAGATCGCCCTGCCAGACGTGCCGGACGAGGTACTGGCCAAGTATCCGGACATCGTCGAGGGCATCCAGGCTCTGGAAGATCAGGGCTTTCCGGTACTGGTGAAAGACGCCTCCCTCGGCGGCCAGTTCCCGGTGATGTGCGTCACCCTGATGAACCCGAAAACCGGCGGCGTGTTTGCTTCCTTCGGCGCCCACCCCAGCTTTCACGTAGCACTGGAGCGCAGCCTGACCGAACTGCTGCAGGGCCGCAGCTTTGAGGGCCTGAACGACCTGCCGGCGCCCACCTTCAACTCGATGGCAGTGACCGAGCCCAACAACTACGTCGAGCACTTTATCGATTCCAGCGGCGTGGTGTCCTGGCGCTTCTTCAGTGCCCGTTCGGATTACGAATTTGCCGAGTGGGACTTCTCCGGCAGCAACGCCGACGAAGCCGCCACCCTGTTCGGCATTCTCGAAGACCTGGGCAAGGACTGCTACATGGCCGTGTTCGAAGATCTGGGCGCGCCGGTGTGCCGCATTCTGGTGCCCGGCTACTCCGAAGTGTACCCGGTGGAAGATCTGGTCTGGGACAACACCAACATGGCGCTGGCATTCCGGGAAGACATCCTCAACCTGCACCGCCTGAGCGAAGACCAACTGACCGCCCTGGTCGCACGTCTGGAAGAGACCGAGCTCGACGTCTACATGACCATCGTTACCCTGATCGGCATCGAGTTTGATGAAAACACCGTGTGGGGCCAGCTCACCATCCTGGAGCTGAAACTGCTGATCTACCTGGCCATTGGCCAGCTGGAAGAAGCCCAGGAACTGGTCGAGACGTTCATCCAGTTCAACGATAACACTGTTGAACGCGGCCTGTTCTACCAGGCCATGCAGGCGGCCCTGGAAGCCACGCTGGATGACGAACTGGAGCTGGACGACTACCTCTATAACTTCCGCCGCATGTTCGGCGACCAGGTAATGGACGCCGTGGTGGGCTCGGTCAACGGGTCCGTGCGTTTTTACGGCCTGGAAGAAACCAGCCTGAAGCTGGACGGGCTGGACCGGCACCTGAAGATGATCGAGAGCTACAAGAAACTGCATGCGGCTCGAGCGAAGAAAGCGGGCATCACACTGCCCTAAATACATCAACTCCTGCCGGGCCTCAGGCCGTGCGATCACCGGTATGCGCCACGCTCTGGCCGATCACCCGGAGGGCGCCGGCTTTGCAGGTTATTTTGAGCGGTGTATACCCCGCCACGTCGCCATCGAAGGTCACGGTTTTTGGTCTGGAGGTTTCTAGCTGGCACCATTTTCCCTTGACCTGAATAACCGTGCTGGTTCTGCGTGGCGCCTTGCCGGTCAAGCGCACCATAAAAAAGGCTAACAGCAACTGGTGCAGTGGCCTGGGCTTTACCGCAATCACATCCAGCAGGCCATCGTTAGCCGAGGCATCGGGAATCTCATGGCCGCCGCCGAAATAGGCACCGGACGCCACCGCCACTGAAAGCCAGCGCCCTTCCAGAGTCGAGCGATCGGTTTGAACCTTGGCATGAAATCCGCGCTGCGCTCCCACTTGTCGGAACAGTGTCACAACATAACTGAATTGCCCCAGCCATTTTTTTGTTGGCGAGCTTACCTGTCTTGAAGGCAAGGTTCCCAACCCGATATGAGCGACATTCAGAAAAATCCGATCACCGGAAACCGCCACATCAATCTGTTGGGTGCTGCCCTCAGCAATCAGCCGGGCAACGTCTTCGGGCGCAGACGGAATGCCGAGGTTGCGCGCAAAGTCATTGGCAGTTCCAGACGGCAACACGGCCAGTGTGGCTCCGGTTTTCAGACACAGCTCGGCCACACCGTTCACCGTACCATCGCCGCCAGCCGCCATCAGGCAGTCATCTTCCGCTACCTGCCCAAGCCATTGGTCCTTGTTGTCCAGACTGCAGACCTTAACGCCAGAGATGCCTTGCTCATTCAGATGTGCCAGCCAGACATCCGCATCCCGATTGCCATCCCCGGATCCCGGACTATTAACCAGCCAGTAAGCCATACCCATTCCTCAGGAGAAAGAAACGATCCTTCTCCTTTGATAGCATGACTGCCCGATTTATTCATGTAGGAACCATTACCGTACGGCAACCCTGACCGGGCCTCACAAAAGGTCTTTTCGTTCCTCACGACATTCATAAGACCCCATCTCGAATTCCCGACAAATCCAGGGCCGATTCTCATAAATGGTGCACATGAACGTATCCCGGTTTAAAGCCGAGCACCAGCCATCGGCTAACCGCAACATGGTTTCACCGCCCCATTCATCATAGGCAATATGCCGCTCAGGAACACCGGTGTCGGTGATAATCATCACTTCCAACCGACAGCAACAAGCCTGACAAGTTGAGCAGGAAATGTCAGGGTCGGTTATATTTTCAACGGGAATAGTCATCAATATCTACAGCCAGTTCAGTTGCAACATGGTACTTCAGGCAGTTCCAGTCGTCGCGGCATAAACGCATCTCACCGACTCATTTCGCCTGTTCACATAATTCCGACTGGTAGCAGAATCGGGCAGTCCGGGCCGGTTTTCCGAGCTACCTGAAAGGTATTGATTGCTATACCATAGGTCGCCCTCAAAGCGTCCGCCTGCTGCCTGGTCTCTTTGCAGCCGCTGAACGCCAGAGGTACTTCAGCAATTTTTTCAGAGGCTGTCCATGCCCCCGAACGCTTTGTATACCGACCTGTCGGGCTATTACGACCTGATGTGTGCAGACATTGACTACCGGGCGCAGAGCAACGGTGTTCGGCGGTTGCATCAGTTGTTCGGCAA
>JAWOAO010000117.1:0-5282 GCA_046498485.1 Marinobacter sp.
TTCACAACCTCGGCAAGTGCCCCATCAACGCCCATGCCCGCTTCCGTACACACGACCAGGAGATCCAAAAGATCAGGAAGGGCCCGGCGGATTGCTTTTTTTCGCGCATTAATCTTGTTGCTGAGCCAATAATCAGGAGCGAGACTGAGGGCGGCCAATACGAACAGACTCACGGTGATGCGCATCAGAGGCTGCTGAGATTCCAGGCTCTGAAATACAATGTACGAGCTGCCTGCGCCCGCCAGCGCACCCAGGCCACGCATCAACAAAAAAACGGGTTCCGTAATATTAAGAGGGTTCCCGGCCGATTGCAGCTTCTGGCGGACGACCTTTATCATGCCTTCTGGAGCGGCATTGGCCAGGGCCTCATTCCCGCGGGCGAGCAGAGGCTCGAGAATCCGATCATAGAAAGAGGCCGAAAGCTCTTCAGACACGGCGGAACGCTGCTGTTTTTGACTCTCGCCCAGCAATTCCTCCCGCCGCCGCTGTTTTTGCTGTTCTGTCGCTGGTTGAGCAAACGCCAGATATAGTACAACGCCTGCGGCAATTCCAAGCCCGAGCACTATCCAGAGCACTTTTCATATCACCTCCGCCCTGTGTGTGATACCCGCCTACAGCTCTACAAATCCAGGTCAAGCATACTTCGTATGATGAGAAAGCCCATAACCATCAGCACGCCGGCGACCCCAAGCATCATGAGACCGAGCTTATCGGTAAACAGCGGGGAGAGGTAACCGGGGCTGACAACCTGAATGATAAGCGCGAGAATAAACGGCATACCGCCCAAAATCATTGCGGACATGCGCCCCTCGGCAGTGGAGGCTGCAATCTCACCGGCCAGGGCCACGCGGTCACGGATCATATCCCCAATGTTATCCAGCACCTCTGCCAGATTCCCGCCCACAGTCAACTGGGTTTGCACAGCCTGGATAATCAGCTCCATATCATAGTTCTCTGTCCGGACCACAAGATCGTCCAGCGCCTCAGTGAGAGCTGCTCCGAACCGGACCTCCTGAACGACCCGGTCCAGTTCGTCAGTTATGGGAGGCTGCATCTGGCTGCACACAATCTGGATGCCACTGAGAAACGAATGGCCTGAACGCAGTGAGGCGCACAATATATCCAGCATGTCGGGGATCTGGGCGGTCAGGCGTTGCTGGCGCTGACTTTGCTGCACCTTCAAATAGACCCAGCTCGCGGCCCCGCCGAGCAATGCAGCAATGATTGCAGTGGCAATACTGTACCCACTGAGAAACAGACCGATGAGGTAGCCGCCGAGTGCGCACGCGACAGACAATGCGATAAATTCTGAGGGGCGCCACAGTAAACCGGCCTGCAGGAGCTGAAGCTGGAGCTGCCGGCCAAGGCTGCTTTGCTGCAGAATGCCTGAAAGGAGGGGGGCAGGGTCTATTTCTTCGTTGCTGTCACTGCTGCTGGGAGTAATCTCCGGCTGGGCCGGCCGTCCCTGCTTCAACTGCTCGAGGCGCCGCTTCCTAATTTCATAGGCTGATATTGCCGCCGACAGCAAAGCCAGCGTTCCCAGCGTCACAGCTATAAATATGAATATCAGGGGAGCCCAAACAGGAAGGGTCATCTTTGACCTCTCATCAATGCAGCATGTTTAGACACCGGTTGGCTCAAATATCTCCCACCCAAAGTTTACACCTTCAGCCTCCAGCTTTTCGGCAAACTGCGGACGGACACCAGCTGCCGCATGGTGTGCCACGATATTGCCGTCGGGCGTCCACCCTTCGCGTTCAAGCTTAAACAGGTCCTGGAGGACAACGGCGTCGCCTTCCATCCGCTGCACCTCTGTTACCTGCGTAATGCGCCTGCTGCCGTCGCGCAACCGTTCCTGGTGGATGATAAGGTCAACAGCCGAGCTGATTTGCTCCCTGATGGCCTTCGACGGCAGGTTTGAGTTTGCCATCATAACCATCGTCTCCAGACGGGAGATAGTATCGCGAGGACTGTTAGAGTGGAGCGTGGTGATCGAGCCATCGTGCCCCGTGTTCATCGCCTGCAGCATATCAAGGGCCTCTCCACCACGACACTCGCCAACAATGATACGCTCCGGGCGCATGCGCAAACTGTTGCGGACCAGATCTCGAATCGTCACCTCGCCTCTGCCTTCGAGGTTCGCCGGGCGGCTTTCCAGGGTAATAACATGCTCCTGCTGAAGCTGCAGCTCCGCAGCATCCTCAATCGTAATGATACGCTCGTCGTGGGGTACCATTAACGATAGCACATTCAGGGTCGTGGTCTTGCCACTGCCGGTACCACCCGAAACGATCATATTCAGGCGCGCCTCAACACAGCCCTCAAAAAAGGTCGCCATCGTTTCGGACATCGTGCCGAAGTTGATAAGATCCGCGGTTGTAAACGGATCCGCCGAAAATTTTCGGATGGTCACACAGGGACCGACGACTGAAATCGGGGGTATAACGGCATTGACACGTGAGCCGTCAGGCAGTCGCGCATCAACCATCGGGTTTGCTTCATCCAGCCGGCGGCCAAGAGGAGCGATGATCTTATCCAATATGCGCATGACATGATTATCGTCCATAAACCGCCGGTTCGTCGGCTCTACTTTCCCGTTTCTTTCAACATAGACGTGGTCCGGGCCGTTCACCATGATCTCGGTGACGGCCGGGTCATCGAGAAAATTCTGGATCGGTCCATAGCCAATGACCTCGTTGAGCACCTCGGCGAGGATTTGTTCCTTCGCCCTGGCCGACAACGAGAGCTCCCGCTCGCTTACAACAACACCAACGAGAGTACGGATACGCTCGATGATTTCCTGTTCTGTCATCACCTGCAAAGTCCGGTAGTCTGTATCTGAAAGCAGCCTTTCGTGAACGGCCACGCGAAGCCCATCAACGGCCTCCGCTTCTTCAACAGATATCCCGAGATCGGCGGCCATCTGGCGCGATCGTGCTGCATTGTCATCTGCCATCGGACTCACCTCCGGTTTTGGTATCCACGCGCTGCTGTCAGGTTAAATACTCTCCAGCAGTTGATCGACCAATTCCCCAAAAACCTGGCTGATGGGTGCCTGTGGCCGATCCTGTACAAAGGGTACCCCGGCATTGCGCGCATTTGAGGCAACCTGGGTGTCTTTGGGGATCTGAGCCCAGACCTTCATCCCGGTTGCTTCCTCAAGGTCCCGAACGGAAAATTCATTGCTGCGATCGACCTGGTTTGCCACCAGTCGAATACGTTCTTTCGGAATATTCGCATTGACGAGCGTTCCCACCAGCGCGGCTGTATCGCGAATGGCAGCGATATCATCGAGGCCACACAGCAGAAGAATCTGCTGGCAGCGAGACAAAACATACGGCGTTGCAGGCCACAGCAGTGGCTGAATATCAAAAAGTACAAAGCGATAGCGGCGCCGCAACATGCCGAGCATTGAGGCGAGGTCAGGGATGTCGATGTTTGCCAGGTTTTCCTGAATGCCCCGGGGGACCCCCGCAAGCACGCGCAGTCCTGTTTCATGTTTGACAAGATGCCCGTCAACAAGATCCACATCCAGATCCTCATAGCCCAGCAGGTCCGCAATTGTCGTCGGAGGCTCCAGATCGAGGCTCAGGGCAACATTGCCAAATTGCCCAAAAAAATCAACAAGGACAACCTCATCTGTGAAGCGCTTTGCAAATGCCACAGCCAGGTTGGAAGCTACAGTCGTTTTCCCTGCGCCTCCCTTGGCCGATGTGACGGCGACAGCCATGGGCACCTTTTCAGGATCGGTTGCCAGCTTATATTCTGGTTTTTCTTTCACGCCCTGCGTCTCAATGAGTTGCTTGATGAGCTCATACAGGTCGAGGGTTTCATCTTCCAGACTGATGATCGCCCGGGCCCCGGACCGCATGGCCTTTTCTCTCAACTCGCCATTGATCTGTTCGGCAACGATGACACAGGCAGTCTCCGGCGCGGCCGCTACAGCCATCTTACAGGCCTCAAAACCGTCAATGCCAGCCATGTCAGTTTCGATGAAAACAATGTCAGGATGGAGATGGGACGTAATCTGCACCACTTCCAGCCCATCTCGGGCGTAACCAACAACATCTACACCAATCATCCCCTTTAGATCATCAGTGAGCCTGCGGGTAAACTGCTCTGCAGACCCGGGGTTGATCTCTGATACAACGATATCCAGTGTCTCATCTTTCTGCGATGCTTCGGTCATAATTTTTCCTTCTCGAGGGGATAGAGGGGTTCCCATCTTATAAGTATACCCGCGATGACCGGACTGATAACCAACCCGGTCTCGTTGTTGAGTAGCTGCGAGAAAATCTCCTATTTCTGCGGCATCGTCTCGATTTGCTGAAGCTCCTCATCTGACGGGTGCATATAGCCCGGCTCATGAATGTCGGCGGTTGCAATGCGCGGAGTCACGAAGATGACCAGTTCACTTTCGCCCTGCTGGAAGCTTTCGTGCTTGAAGAGCTCACCGATGATTGGAATCTTGCTGAGGACCGGAATCGCGCGGACCGTCTTCATGTCCTCTCGTTTCAGCAATCCTCCAATTCCGAGCGTCCCGCCGTCCGGAATGGTAACAGTGGTCGTCGCACTGCGTTTTGTCAGGGCCGGGATGTCGAAGCCACTCACCGTCACGCCGTTGGCCCAATCCAGGGCACTGACCGTCGGCTGAACCTCCAGCATGATCTTTCTGCCTTCGTCACGAAGAACTGGCTTGATGGTCAGCGTAACTCCGTATGGCTCATATTGTATGCCGATATTTGTCCCGCCGCTATCGCTTTGCAGCACCGGTACCGGGATCTCACCACCGACCAGTATTTCGGCTTCTCCACCATCGTTGACCAGCACTCGCGGCCGTGCAAGAATTTCGCTGTCGCCATCCTCCAGCAGTGCCTCAAGCTGCGCTCCGAGCATATACCAGTTGTTCACACCATACTCCGTCTTGAACAGATACGGCTGGTCAACGTATGACGCGTCGCCTGTTTCTGCATCCACGTCGAGTTGACCGTGCCTTACGCCATGCCTTTCCAGCGCCTTGCGGGACAGGTCCGCCACCAGGCACCTGACTTCAATCTGCTCTTTGTCCGGCTCCACAACTCGCAGGTAATTAACAACCTTATAGGGATGCTCCATGGTGCCCAGAATTTCCTCGTAGTGAGCGCCCATCTCTTCAGTCGGCACTGAACCCTGGACCGCAATTGTTTCAGGGCCTATGACTTTCACATGTATATCTTCACCGAAGGCCGCTTCAAGCTTTTTCGCATACGCTCCTATCTCCGGTCGTGGTGCCACCACGACCG
>JAWOAO010000037.1:0-7970 GCA_046498485.1 Marinobacter sp.
CGCTGCCGAAGTGATTGGCCAGGTCTGGGTCGCCCGCAAAGCGTTCATGCCGTTTGACATCAAGGAGCGCCCGATCACCAATGTCGTGATGATGGGGATGGGAGAGCCACTGTTGAACTTTGACAACGTGGTCGATGCCATGAATCTGATGATGGAAGACCTCGCTTACGGGATTTCCAAGCGCCGCGTAACCCTGAGTACCTCCGGCGTGGTTCCCGCAATCGACCGGTTGGCCGAGGTTACCGATGTTTCACTGGCCATCTCGCTGCATGCACCCAATGATGAATTGCGCAACAAACTGGTTCCATTAAATAAAAAGTATCCGATCGCTGAGTTGCTGGCGGCCACGCATCGATACTTTGCAAGATTGCCGGAAAAGCGCAAGGCAACCATTGAATACACGGTTATCGAGGGTGTTAACGATCACCTGGAACACGCGCACGAACTGGCGGTGTTGCTCAAGGATTTGCCTTGCAAGATTAATCTGATACCGTTCAATCCGTTCCCTGAAAGCGATTTCAAGCGGCCGAGCATGAATGCCACACGCAGATTTCAGACGGTACTTAATGAAGCCGGCTACGTTGCGACCATTCGTACTACTCGTGGTGACGATATCGATGCGGCTTGTGGTCAGTTGGTTGGTCGGGTTGATGACCGCACCCGCAGGAGCCAACGATACATAGCGGTCCAGCAGGTTAACCCCTGACAGTAATGCCCCGCGAGCGACAAAGGTAAGGTGTTTCGTGAAAGGAAAAGCACAAAGTTCACCTCTGTTCACAGCGGCCCTGTTGATGGTTGGCATGGTGTTGACGGGTTGTGTCACCACAACCGATAGCCGCTTTTCCCGGGAAGCAGACCGTGATAAAGCGGTCAGCAACTATGTACAGTTGGCGTCGGCCTATATCGGGCAGAGCAATCTGGACCGCGCTCGTCACCATCTTGATCGGGCACTGGAAATTTCGCCCGATAGCGCTGAAGCTCACGCTGCCATGGGGCTGGTATATAATGCCGAGGGCGACCCCGAGCTGGCTGAGCGGAGTTTCAAAAAGTCAATTTCCGAGGACGGCAGTTACTCCCGTGCTCGCGTCTACTATGGCGCCTTTCTTTACAGCAATTCCCGTTTTTCTGAAGCCAGAGACCAGTTCAGTGTTGCCTCCAGAGATACCGGCTACCGGGAGCGGGGCGCGGTATTCTACAATCTGGGTATGACCGAGGAGCGTCTGGGTAATCAGAAAGCGGCCGAAGCGGCGTATCGCAGGGCCGTCGAGCTGACCCGGGGCGAGGCAAGAACCCTGCTTTCCCTGTCTCGTGTTTTGGTCGAAATGGAAGATTACTCTGCGGCTTCCCGTTATTACAGTCGCCTGCAGACGATGATTCAGGGCAATCCTCGCCTGACCCATTCTCCGGAAAGTCTCTATACCGGTGTTCGCCTGGCACGTCATTTCGGCGACCGTGATCAGGAAGTCAGCCTGGCGTTGCTGCTAAGGAATGAATATCCGGATTCTGTGGAGTACTTACAATATAAGGTGTTAATTGCCAATGAGCGGTGACGTGAAACCAGATCAAGTGGCAGGTGAGCGCGTCGGCGAGCAGCTGAGGCTTGGGCGTGAGCGTCTGGGGCTGAACGTATCTGCGGTTGCTGACGAACAACACCTTCGCCCCTCCGTAATTGAAGCCATTGAAAGTGGTGAGTACAGCAAGATCGACAGTGAGCTTTTTCTTAAAGGTTACGTTCGGGCATACGCTCGTCAGGTCGGGCTTGATGCAGACGCCGTGATTGCTGACCTGGATCGAGAACTGGAGCCGGTTCGTCAACAAAAAGAGCTGGAGCATGAAACCAATCCATTGGTTTTTATCGAAAGAAACAAGCGCCGAAAACAACAGCTGGCCAAGCTGCTCGCGGTAGTGATTGTCATTTCTGTAGCTGCGTACCTGATAGTCGCTTATCTTGCTGAACGAGACGCGAGCTCTGATCCGGTATCAGCTCCAGGCACGGAAAACACATCAGAGACGTTGGCCCCGCAAGAAAATCCGGCGTCTTCTTCTGTGCGCATGGAGCAGGGTGATGAACTTCCGGAAGCCCCAGTGCAGGAGCCTGAGCAGGTTCCGTTTGACGATGCTGCCGACCCCATTGTTGCCTCAGCAGACCCTGTGCCCACAGACGCAGGGCCGGACGGCTTGCCCCAGGCCCAGATACCTCCGGACACCCAGATAACGGAGCCCGTCCTGCAAGAAGCTGCGCCGCCGGTGGCCAATGAACTCACGCAGGGCAGGCTGCAAATGTCATTTTCCGATGATTGCTGGATTCAGGTCACAGATGCCGACGGCAACCGGTTAGCCAGTGCACTGCGGCGTAGCGGGGATCAATTGGAGGTTGCCGGTGAGGCCCCGCTTACGGTTGTGATTGGTGCGGTCAGCGCTGTCGAGTCTATTCAGTTTCAGGGCGAAGCGCTGAATATCAGTAACCTACGCGTCGTGAACAACCGGTCAGAATTCACCCTCGAACTTTAAGTCGAACGCCCGGAAAACGGTTGGTCCCAACACATGAAACACGAATCTCCGATTAAAAGACGCAAATCCCGCCAGATTATGGTGGGTGATGTTCCGGTTGGTGGCGATGCACCTATTGCTGTGCAGAGTATGACCAACACCAATACCTGTGATGTAGACGCCACGGTTGCTCAGGTTGCCGCGCTGCAAGATGCCGGTGCTGACATTGTTCGGGTGTCAGTGCCTTCTATGGAAGCTGCCGAGGCTTTTGGTAAGATTCGTGACCGGGTGTCTGTGCCGCTGGTTGCGGATATCCATTTTGATCACAAAATCGCACTGCGGGTTGCTGAGCTCGGTGTTGACTGCCTGCGCATCAATCCTGGTAACATCGGCCGGGATGACCGGGTCAGCGCGGTAATCAGCGCGGCACGGGATCGCAACATTCCCATCCGGATTGGTGTCAACGCCGGGTCGCTGGAAAAGAGCCTGCAACGTAAGTACGGCGAGCCAACGCCGGAAGCCCTGGTCGAATCGGCCATGAGGCACATCGACATTCTGGACCGGCACGATTTCCAGAACTTCAAGGTGAGTCTCAAGGCTTCCGATGTCTTTATGACCGTTGCTGCTTATCGCCAGATCGCCTCCCAGATTGAACAGCCACTTCACCTCGGCATTACCGAAGCCGGTGGTTTCCGCTCGGGCACGGTCAAGTCCTCCATTGGCCTGGGCATGCTGTTGATGGATGGTATCGGTGACACCATCAGGGTATCCCTGGCGGCCGATCCGGTACAGGAAATCAAAGTCGGATTCGATATCCTTAAAAGCCTGCGCTTGCGCAGCCGGGGCATCAACTTCATCGCGTGCCCGA
Source organism: Marinobacter sp. (assembly GCA_046498485.1). Classification (GTDB taxonomy): domain Bacteria; phylum Pseudomonadota; class Gammaproteobacteria; order Pseudomonadales; family Oleiphilaceae; genus Marinobacter. Next base: position 3,359 of record JAWOAO010000037.1, read on the forward strand.
GCTGCTCCCGGCAGAATTTTGATGTCATCCAGACCATGAACGATCTGGAAGAACGGCTGGAGGATGTCAACACACCGTTGGATGTGGCCATCATCGGATGCATTGTTAACGGCCCCGGAGAAGCCAGAGAAGCGGATATCGGCCTGACCGGTGGCAGCCCGAAAAACCTGTTTTACCTGGCCGGCAAACCAAACCAGAAACTGGTCAATGCCACGCTGACGGATGATCTTGAGCGGCTTATCCGGGAGGAGATCGCGAAGCGTCAGGAGCAGGAAGCATCCGTGATCGCGCGCTCTACTGACTAAGAAGCTCCGGCAGGAATTCATTCAACAAAGTATCAGGGTTTTAACTTGGCTAAGATTCAGGCAATTCGCGGAATGAATGACATTCTGCCGGATCAGACTCCCGTCTGGCAGTATGTGGAGTCAACGGTTCGCAACGTTCTCGGGCAATACGGTTATCAGGAAATCCGTATGCCAGTGGTCGAAAGTACCGAATTGTTCAAACGCTCGATTGGTGAAGTCACCGATATTGTCGAAAAAGAAATGTACACCTTTGATGACCGTAACGGTGACAGCCTGACTCTGCGCCCCGAAGGCACAGCGGGTTGTGTTCGGGCCGCCGAGGAGCATGGTTTGTTGTTCAATCAGACCCGGCGGCTCTGGTATACCGGACCGATGTTTCGCCATGAGCGCCCCCAGAAAGGTCGGTACCGACAGTTCCATCAGATCGGGGTGGAATGCTTCGGTATGGCCGGTCCGGATATTGATGCCGAACTGCTGATACTGACCGCGCGACTGTGGGCCGCCTTCGGGCTTGCCGGGCACACCCGCCTGGAAATCAATTCAATCGGGACCAGTGATGCCCGCAAGGTTTACCGGCAGGCCTTGGTTGACTACCTCGAACAGTATCGGGACCAGCTGGATGACGACAGTAAACGCCGGTTGTTGTCCAACCCGCTGCGCATCCTTGACAGCAAAGATGCCGGTACTCGCAAGCTGCTTGAGGGTGCTCCGAGTCTTGACAATTATCTGGATGAAGCCTCCCTTGAGCATTTTGAACAGCTTAAAGCCCTGCTGGACGCTGCCGGTGTGGTTTATTCGGTAAACCCGGCCCTGGTTCGCGGGCTCGATTATTACGGTAAGACAGTGTTTGAGTGGATTACCGACAGTCTTGGCGCGCAGGGTACCGTCTGTGCCGGCGGTCGTTATGATGGTCTGGTTGAACAATTGGGTGGCAAAGCCACCGATGCGGTAGGCTTCGCGATGGGGCTCGAGCGCCTGATTCTGCTACTGGAAACGCTTGATCTGGTACCTGCACACGTCAACAACCAGGCGGATGTGTATGTTACTGCTATGGGCGATCAGGTAATTGCGTCGGCGATGGCCATTGCGGAAGAGTTGCGCACTGCTCTGCCAGGCAAAGTGGTTATTGCACATTGTGGTGGCGGCAGTTTCAAGAGTCAGATGAAGAAAGCTGATCGCAGTGGTGCCCGTTATGCGATTATTCTGGGCGAAAACGAGTTGGCCAGTGGTCACGTGGGCCTGAAGCCGCTGCGTGATGATGAGCCACAGCACGAGGTGGCACGAGTTGAATTGGTGCAGGCACTGGTTAACAGGCTTTGACCCTCTTTTTATAAGAACAGCAACATTATCGATTCACAGGAGTTTACATGGCTGAGTTGCGATCCGAAGAAGAAACGGTCCAGGCGATAAAGGACTGGTGGAAGAGGAACGGCAGTTCTCTGCTGATTGGTATCGGTGCCGCTCTGGCCATCGTATTTGGCTGGCAGGCCTGGCAGAACAATCAGGCTCAGCAGCGTGCCGAGGCTGCCAACCAGTTTGCAACCCTGCTTAATGCCTTCACGGATGAAGCCGACGCGAACGCGAGTGAGACGGTCTCGTTTGTCGCTCAGACGCTTCGTGAAGACTACAGCGAGAGTGCCTATGCCATCTACGGCAACCTGGTGCTTGCCCGTCAGCAGATGATGCTTGAAAGCAATGTCGAAGGTGCTATTGATTCTCTTCAGTGGGCGCTGGAAAAAGCATCGGATTACCCGGCGCTCGGCCTGGTCATTCGCAACCGGCTTGCCCGTGCGCAGTTTGCCGCGGAACACTATGAAAATGCCTTGACCACAATCGACGCTGCGGCGGATAAGGATGCTTTTGCCGGCATATTTTCTGAGCTGCGCGGGGACATTCTGCTGGCCAAGGGAGACACCGACGGTGCTCGTGCGGCCTATCTGGCCGCGCGTGAACAGAACCAACAGGGTCGCAGTGGCATTCTGGAACTGAAGCTTTCTGACCTTGGCGTCGGGGAGGAGGCCTGATGCGGATCGTTCGCAACAGGTTTGTGGCCTTTCCGTTAGTGTCTTTGTTGCTACTTTTGCTTGCCGGTTGTAGCACCCAGGACACCTTTGAGCAGCCGGTGCCGGTGCCGGATATTGATGCAACGGTCGAGTTCAAACGTGTCTGGAGCATGTCTGTCGGCGATGGTCATGATGACCAGCTTCTTCACCTTGCGCCCCTGTACGCGGGCGATGTAATTTATGCAGCTTCTGCGGACGGTTTGTTGGTTGCGGTTGAAACCGAGAACGGTAAAACACGCTGGCAGCGCCGAACGGAAGATCGCATCTTCGCCGGTGTTGGTGGTGACAATAATCACCTGTACTACATAACCCGTGACGCCGAACTGGTGGCGCTGACTCGGGAGACCGGCGACGAAATCTGGCGGTCACCTTTGCCGACAGAAGGCCTGGCTGCCCCTCAGTCGAACGGGGCGCTGGTGGTTGCTCAGACCACAGATGGTCGGGTCATCGGCTTTGATGCCAGTAACGGCGAGCGCCGCTGGCAGTACGATGGTCAGGTCCCGGTGTTGTCCATGCGCACTGCTGCGGCGCCGCTGGTCGGTGGCGATGTGGTGATTGCCTCCTTTGCCAACGGCAGAGTGATTGCCCTCACTGCAGATGCCGGTCAGCCCGTCTGGCAGTACGAGGTAGGCCAGCCGCAGGGCCGCACAGAGCTCGAGCGCCTGGTGGATATCGGAGGCCAGCCGCTGGTACTGGATTCCGCGATTATGGTGGCCGGCTATCAAGGCAAGCTTGCGCTGGTTGATATCCGTAGCGGTCAGGAAATCTGGAGCCGTCCTGCGTCCAGCTTCTATTCGCCCAGCATTGGCGCTGGCAATATTTTCCTGGCATCGGCAAACGGAGACGTTGTTGCCTACCGTGGCAGTGATCGGCGCGAGCTTTGGGTGCAGGATCGACTGTCCTGGCGCCAGCTGACGCAGCCGATCGCGACGGGTGACCACCTGATCACCGGTGATTTTGAAGGTTACCTGCATGCCTTGTCGTTAAGCGATGGCAGCCTTCAGGGGCAGGTGAAAGTTGACAGTGACGGTATCCGCGTACCGGTCCAGGTCATCGAAGGTGGTAATCTGCTGGTCTATGGAAATGGCGGGCGTATGACTGTCTATACTCTGAAAACAGCGAACTAACACCACCAACTCATTGATCAGCCCGGCCTCAGCCGGGTTTTTGACCTTTCTACGTAGCAGATAATTATGACCCCAGTTATTGCCCTGGTCGGACGCCCGAACGTCGGTAAGTCCACGATTTTCAATCAGATGACCCATTCCCGTGATGCGCTTGTCGCAGACCTGCCGGGCTTGACCCGTGACCGGAAATACGGCGAGGGCCACTACGACGGTCGCAAGTTTATCGTCATCGACACTGGCGGACTCACCGGCGACGAGGTGGGCCTGGACCTCGAAATGGCGCGCCAGTCGATGCAGGCGGTGGAAGAAGCCGATATCGTACTGTTTATCGTTGATGGCCGTTCAGGATTGACGACGGGTGATCAGATGATCGCCGATCAGCTTCGCCGCTCCGGTAAACAGGCCCATCTGGTGGTCAACAAAACCGATGGCCAGGACCCGGACATTGCCTCCGCCGATTTCTACTCGCTGGGCTTTGAGTCCACGTTTCAGTGCGCTGCCGCCCATAACCGCGGTATCAAGTCTATGCTGGAGGTGCTGCTTCCGGAGCCTGAGAACCCGGAAGAGCAAGACCGTGCAGACATGTACCCGGGTATCCGCATTGGCGTGGTCGGGCGCCCGAATGTCGGCAAGTCGACGCTGGTCAACCGGATGCTGGGTGAAGAGCGGGTGGTGGTCTATGACATGCCCGGAACAACCCGGGACAGCATTTATATTCCCTACGAGCGCCACGGCCACCAGTACACTCTGATCGATACGGCCGGGGTGCGCCGCCGTAAGAACGTTAATGAAGTGGTCGAAAAATTTTCCATCATCAAGACGCTCCAGGCTATCGACGATGCCCATGTGGTGATTCTGGTGATTGACGGCCGCGACGGCCTGGTGGACCAGGATCTGCACCTGATCGGCTTTGTGCTGGATGCCGGCCGGTCGCTGGTGATCGCGATCAACAAGTGGGACGGTATGGATCCCGAAGATCGCGCGAAGGTGAAAGAGCAAGTGGCTCGTCGTCTCGACTTTCTGGATTTCGCCGACAAGTATTACATCTCGGCATTGCACGGTACCGGTGTTGGAACCATGTATGAATCGGTGCAGGCGTGTTATGAGTCTGCGATGT
>JAWOAO010000049.1:0-4178 GCA_046498485.1 Marinobacter sp.
GACGCAACTAGCCAAAAGTTCAGAATTCCTTTTTTCTCCATAGATTAATAAAATGTTTTATTAGGATTTATTTTATACTTGAAATTATTTTTGAAGATTCTCCAATTTTTGGGGCGGCACGATGTGTTCGGCAAAGTCCTTGGAAACCGCCAGGGCGCCTGCCGCACCCAACGAGATCACCAGCACCTCGCACCGGCCGTTCTTGACCATCTTTTGAGCCGCGGCCTTGATCTGCGATTCCTCCTTGATCTTCTCGCCGACCAATTGCCTGAATTCACGGACATTGGGCTTGATCAAAAACACCCCTTCCTCAAGTGCTTTCTTCAGGGCTTTACCCGAAACGTCCACAATCGTCTTTGTCTCCTTTTCCTTTCCAATACGCGCAACCCGTGCGTAAAAGTCAGAAGGCGCGCCCGGCGGAAGGCTCCCGCTGGCCACCACAAAATCCGGTGGAGGCTCCATGGCTGACAGCTCCTGAAGAAATTGCTCCCATTCCTTTTTTCGGAGCTTTGGTCCTGGCATTCCGAAACGATACTGCCGGCCGGTGGATTGCTCTAAAATGACCAGATTCTCCCGGATCATTCCATCGATGGAAAAGGGCAGATGGTCCATTCCTTCTTCTTCCAGGAGGGCTTGAAGCCTCTTGCCTGTCAAGCCCCCTGCAGGATAAAAGAGACGGGATTTGCCTCCCAGTTTCTGAATGGCCCGGGAAACATTCACCCCACCCCCTCCCGGTTCAAATCGAGGGGGGTTGCAATAGAGCTTTCGCTCGGCAACGACTTGGTCAACACTTGAGGTTTTATCGAGCGCCGGGTTCATTGCGATGGCTATAATTTCTTTCATTGTTTTCAATCGGCGCCTCCTTTCTATCCTTTTTTGCCCAGGTCAAATACCAGCGTATCTCCCGGTTTGAGCGCGTGCACCGTGTCCTGAAATGAGATCTTCGTCGCTTCCCCTTCGCACCGGTCGCTGGTTATGGTCATGGTTTCCGAGCTTATGGCAATGTCAAACCAATTGCCCTGGTATTTGACTTTCATGGACAGTTTGGGCAAATCATCGGGAATATGCGGATTTAGAAAGAGAATATCGTCATGAAACTCCAGCCCCGTGTAGCAGCGCTGCAGAATGTCCACGGTTCCGGCCATAGCGCCGAGATGAATGCCTTCATGGGTCGTGCCGCCCTGGATGTCCAAAACGTCGCTCTCCAGAGCATTGTTAAAAAGCGCAAGGGAGCCCGGCCGGTTCGACCGGGACAAAACCCAGGAGTGCACGACGTTGCTCAGGGTGGAACCGTGGGAGCTTCGATTCAGGTAATAGTCGATGTTGCGGGTTATGCTCTCAGGGTCGAAGTCGTATCCCATCTGCGTGAAGAGCTCCTGAATCTCTTCTGCCGAGAAAAGGTAAAAAAGCATGAGCACATCGGCCTGTTTGGACACCTTATACCGGTTGGGTGTGTCGCCTTCGGCCTCTAGGATCCGGTCCAGCCGCTGGATGTCGCCGTATTTTTCCCTGTACCCCTCCCAGTCGAACTCCTGCAGTTGATCGTAGCCTTCGAACTGGCTGATGATCTGATCCCCGTGGAATACGACGCGCATCTTGCGAACGATATCCTGCCAGCGGTGAAGTTCCGCCTGCTCAAAGCCCAGGGCTTCCAACAGGTCATCCCTTCGGCTGGGAGCTGCCGACTCGATCGCTTTTAAAGCGGTACGAAGCACATAGACGGTCATCACATTCGTGTAGGCGTTGTTGTTCAGCCCGGGTGTTTCAGAATCCGGGTATCCGTCGTGGTATTCATCGGGCCCCATGACCCCCAGGATTTCGTAGCGGTCGAGTTCTTCGTTGAAGGTCGTGATTCCAGAAAGATACCGGGCGATTTCAAGAATCATCTCCGCACCGTAGGTGGAAAGGAACTCCGTGTTTCCGGTGGTCTTGTAATACTGCCACACATTGTAGGCGATGGCGTGGTTGACGTGACGCTGCAGATGGGTATTGTCCGGGTTCCAGCGCCCCGATTTCGGATTAAGATGGAGTTTTTGGGTTTCCTCCCTTCCATTGCTTCCGCTCTGCCAAGGATAAAGCGCGCCGCGCCGTCCTTCGGCTTGAGCCGCCAGCCGGGCTTGATTCAGTCGCCGATAACGGTACAGAAGCAAGGACCGGGTGAGATTCGGGATTCTCAAATTGAGATAGGGAAAAATAAAGAGTTCGTCCCAGAAGACATGCCCCCGGTATGCCTCGCCGTGCCATCCTCTGGCCGGAACCCCCACGTCCAGGTCGGAGGTGTTTATCGAAACCGTCTGAAGCAGATGAAAGATGTGCAGCCTCAGGATCATCTGAGGCCGGTCGCTGTTTTCAAGCCGAATGTCGCATCGATTCCACAGATGGTCCCATTGCAGCACGTGGCTGCAAAAGAGTTCGTCGAAGCTCCCCGCATGCCCTACGGCCGCCGCCGCCTCCAGGGCGGGTTCTGAGACGGCAAAATCCTTGGAGGTGTAAACGGAGACGATCTTTTCGATCTTTACCGGTTTCTTCTCAGCCACCTCGATGAAAAACTCCTGGCCGATGAATCCGGGGTGTTCGACCCGCTTCCGCTCTATTTCAATCCGTTGCTCTTCGGAATAGACATGGGTTCTGGCGGCCTCGGCCACCCGCAGGCCGGACTGGTTGGTCTCCACCAGCAGGCAGATGGTTTCGTCATCGACCGCCTCGCCCCGGAGGGGCGAAAGGTGCTTGCTGTTGAGCTGCTTATACCGTTCGACACCGGCATTGATCAACTTACCGTCGATGCAGGAAAGGATTTCCATCCGGCCGGACCAGTTCTCCGGGATGATCGTGGTTTCCAGCCCGGCCAGATGCATCTGTTCCATGTGGACGAAACGCCTTTGAATCAGGGTGGTCTCTCGGCCCTGTTCGTCTCTGAACCGGACCCTTCGAGAGAGGAGGCCCTCTTTCAGGTCCAGCTCCTGGCGGTAAAAAAGGATATCGACAGACAGCAGGTTCAGCCAGTCGCCGCCTTCGGGTCTGAACTTCGTGAGCAGCCAGTTGGGCATATTCACCAGGTCTTCATTTTCGATGACGCGACCGGCAATCTCCGTTTTCAGCCGGTTGTATCCCCCGGCAAGATACGTGCCCGGGTAATGGACTTGACCCGCTTCGGATTCGGGTGCCGCCCCGCGGGTGGCGAAATACCCGTTTCCCAGGGTGCAGAGGGCCTCGCGCAGGCTTTCTTTTTCCGGATCGAATGCTTCATAAACCAGGGTCCAGGATTTCATGACGACCTCCTGCATAAAGCGTATTTTCCACACCTATTGAATGAGCATTCAGGGTATTTTTCATGATGGCCCTATCCCGGCTCATGTTAAGGGACCGTAAAGATGTCCTGTGACACCTTTAGCGCTGCGAGGAACTCTTTTTGTTCGGCCTTCAGGGGCCTGGCCAGCCTTCTTTGGCCTTCGACGGTTAACACCAGCGTATTGGTAAACTTTGTGGTCATCATGAAAGCCGTCGGCCTCGTGGTCTGGCGCTTGTCCCAGCCGGTGATAGTACGGTCTTTCTCTTCGATGTGCCGGCGCATGGTTCGCTCCATCAAGCGCCAGATCAGAAGCGCGATCAGCAGCACCATGCCCAGCACCTCGATGCGCTCGTTCTTTTTCAAAAAGATGCTGTTGACGATCAGCGGGTCTTTGAGAAAGCCGAAGTTTTTCTCGATGCCGAACTGTTCCTTGTACTGGGCCAAAAGGTCGGCGGCGGTCCATTGGCGGCCCTGGAACTCTGAGGGCACATTGGACAAAAGGACAAAGCAGCCGGCGCCCAGCTTCAGCGGTGCGATCGCCTCGTCATCTGCTGTGATACGGGCCTTGATCTGGTAGCGGTATCCGACGGGGGCTCGCGGGTGGTCCTTGGCCGGCCGGCCGCGGCCGAACTTGGGGCGCTCGACAACCTCGGTCTGGATCCGATGGTAGCTGCCGCGGGCGTGAGCTTCGAGTTGCTCCGCGGCCTGGAGTGCATCGGCGCGGCAAAAGAACTCGCCGCCGGTGGCGTCTTTGACGGTTGCCGCAAGCTGGCTGCGCTTTTGTTCCAACAGGCGTTCGATGCGTTTGTGGCGCCGTTTATCGTGGGCGCTGGAATGCACCACAATCGCCCGGTAGGCGGTGCCATAGAGAGTGACAGGGGTCTCGAAG
>JAWOAO010000132.1:0-7663 GCA_046498485.1 Marinobacter sp.
GACCGCGGCTGACTTTTTTGGCCAGCAGATTTTCGGAGTAGCTTTTGCCTTTTTCTGCATTCTCTGTCGATACATCCTTCAGCACCACATCAATCCCGCGGCTGGCGGTGGAGTAGGCGATGCCCGCACCCATCATGCCGGCACCCAGCACCCCGACTTTGTTAAAGGCGGCCTTGGCCACGCCATCCGGGCGGCTCCCGCCGGCCTTGATGGCGTTGAGCTGGAACCAGAACGTGCCGGTCATGTTCTTGGCGATCTGACCGGTAACCAATTCGGCAAAGTAACGGGTTTCGATCAGGCTGCCGTTGTCAAAATCGACCTGAGCGCCTTCCACCGCCGCCGCCAGAATCCGCTCTGGCGCCGGGTAACAGCCTTTGGTTTTTTGCCGCAGCATGGCCGGCGCGATGGCCAGTTTCTGGGCCATGGCCGGATGGTGTGGGGCGCCGCCGGGCAATTTGAAAGCTTTCTGATCCCAGGGTTGCTGGCACTTGGGGTTGGCGTCAATAAAGGCGTGGGCCTTGCTCATCATGTCGTCGGCGGAGCTGGCCAGTTCGTCGACCAGGCCGGCCTTCAGAGCGGCTTTCGGATTCACCTTTTTGCCTTCCATCAGGAACGGAAAAGCGGCTTCCAGGCCGATCATCCGCGGCAGGCGCTGGGTGCCACCACCGCCGGGCAGCAGGCCCAGGGTGACTTCTGGCAAGCCCAGCTGGGTGCTGTCGTCATCCAGGGCAATGCGGTAATGGCAGGCCAGGGCGATTTCCAGTCCGCCGCCCAGAGCGGTGCCGTTGATGGCCGCCACCACGGGCTTGCCACTGGTTTCCAGAAAGCGCAGGTCGGCTTTCAGGCGGTTGACCATATCTTCAAAGGCTTTGGCCTGCTCGCGGGTGACCTTGTGCAGTTCGTTCAGGTCGCCGCCGGCAAAGAAGGTTTTCTTGCCGGAGGCAATGATAATGCCCTTGATGGTGTCCAGATCGGCTTTGACCTTGTCGACGGTGTCGGTCAGGGCGGCCCGGAATTCGCCGTTCATGGTGTTGGCGGACTGGCCCGGCATATCAATGGTGAGGGTCAGAACCTGGTCTGAACCCAGGTCGTATTGGATGGCAGTCATGGTCGGTTCCTTATTCTTGAAAGTGGGGTCAGATGCGCTCGATGATGGTGGCAATGCCCATGCCGCCACCTACGCACAGGGTGGCGAGGCCGTAGCGCAGTTCACGGCGTTCCAGCTCATCCAGCAGGGTGCCCAGAATCATGGCGCCGGTGGCGCCGAGCGGGTGGCCCATGGCGATGGCACCGCCGTTGACGTTCACTTTTTCGTCCGGAACGGACAGTTCTTTCTGGAAGCGCATCACCACCGAGGCGAAGGCTTCGTTCACTTCAAACAGGTCGATCTGGTCGGCGGTCATGCCGGCTTTTGCCAGCGCCTTGCGGGCGGCGGGGGCAGGGCCGGTGAGCATGATGGTGGGGTCGGTGCTGGTGACGGCGGTGGCGACGATGCGGGCGCGTGGCTTCAGGCCCAGCTCTTGGCCTTTGGCTGCACTGCCGATCAGCATGGCCGCGGCGCCATCGACAATGCCGGACGAGTTGCCGGCGTGGTGCACGTGGTTGATTTTCTCGACGTAGTGGTACTTCTCACGGGCGACGCCATCAAAGCCCATGTCGCCCATCATCTGAAACGACGGTTTCAGGCCGGACAGGGATGCCACGGTGGTATTGCCGCGCACGTGCTCGTCTCGGTCCAGAATGATCACGCCATTCTGGTCGGTAACCGGCACGATGGATTTGGCGAAGTGACCGTTTTCCCAGGCTTTGGCGGCTTTTTGCTGGGATCTGACAGCAAAGCTGTCGACGTCTTCCCGGCTAAAGCCGTCAAGGGTCGCGATCAGGTCGGCACCGATGCCCTGGGGCATGAAACCGGTTTGCAGGTTGGTGGCCGGGTCTGTCGCCCAGGCTCCGCCGTCAGAACCCATGGGCACGCGAGACATGGCCTCAACCCCACCGGCAACCACCAGGTCTTCCCAGCCGGAGCGGACTTTCATGGCGGCCAGGTTGACGGCTTCAAGGCCAGAGGCACAGAAACGGTTGAGGGTGACACCGGCCACTTTATCGTCCCAGCCCGCGGCCAGGGCGGCGGTTTTGGCGATGTCGGCGCCCTGGTCGCCGACCGCGGTGACGCAGCCCATGACAATGTCGTCTACCTGAGCGGTGTCCAGCTGATTACGATTACGCAGGGCATTGAGTACGGTGGTCAGCAGGCTGATGGGTTTGACGCTGTGCAGTGAACCGTCTTTCTTGCCACGACCGCGGGGGGTGCGGACCGCATCAAAGATATACGCCTCGGTTGTCATGGTTGTTCCTCTGCTAATGGTTGTCCGGGCACGATGGTACAGAGCGCTAACCATAGCGGTTTGCGGGCTCAGGGTGTAATGACAGGCGCTGCCAATCCCATTGACAAAATTGCTCAGGGACAATAACGAAAAAAACCCTGGCTGCGGTAAAGCAGGCCAGGGATCTTGTCCTCGAAAAGCATCGCGACTGCTATCAGTCGGCCAGTAGCAAGGTGTCCAGTGCCCGGTTCAGACGGTCGGCATTGTCGGGGGTGATGCCTTCGTCATCAGACCGAAGGCACCAGAGCGCCACCAGTTTTTCCAGTTCTTTGGCGGGCGTTTCGGCGCCGCCATTGCCCATGCCGTCGGTCAGGCGCTGGACCTGAATCTCCATTCTTCGGTTCTGGTCTGGCTCTGGCGACGATGTGCCAGACAGAATCTCTGCCCGGATTGCCAGATCCCGCCCATTGAAGCCACTCATGTCGCCATACAGGCGGGTCCACTGCGTCGGAACCGCCTCTTGGGACAGTTGTGCCCGGGCCTTGTCAGTGACCAGGGTTTGCCAGGTGCTGATCTTGTCTTGCAACGTCTTTGTCTGAGTTATGCTGTTCAGACGCTGGCGGAGTTGCTGCAGCTGTTCGCGCAACGAGGACGAGAGTGTTTCACCTGAAAGCTGAGCAACCGCCGCCCGCGCCTCATCGAGCAGGGCTTCGTCTGACGCTGTCGTCAGCTCCAGATACTTGCCCAGTGCTTCCTGGGCAGCCTGATCGGCCTGCTCTGTGGCCTCCCGCTGAGCAAAGCGCTGGGCATCGCGGCGGGCGAAGATCTGGTCGCAGGCTTTGCGGAACGTCTGCCACAGTTTACGGTCTTCGCGATGCCGGGTGATGCCGACCGCTGTCCAGTCATTCTGCAGCGTTTTGGCTTGCTCCATCGCCTCTTGCAGCGGCTCATGGGTGATCAACGCCTGTGCTTTTTCAACAATGGCCTGTTTCAACGCTTCGTTGTTCTGGCGCTCCTGATCCAGCGGGCGCTCAAGTTGCTTGAGCAACGCATCAAAGCGCTTCTGAAGCTGACGGTTGTCTTTGAAATCTATCGGCCAGGCACTTTTCCATTCCTCGCGCGCGGTCTGGTGAATGCGCTCTGCGACTTTCCAGTCAATCACCGACCAGTCGGCGCTGGCCATGAAGGCGTCAAGTTGATCACAGATGGCGCCGCGCTTGTCCAGGTTGGCCTGCTTGAGGCCGGATTTGGCCTCAAAGTAGACTTTGCAGGGCTCGTAGGCAGCATCAGACGCGGTTTTGAAACGACTCCACAGCGTGCGGTCGGATGACCCGCCCAGATTGCGCCATTCATTTTGCAGTTGTTTGATCCGTTCCGCTTTTGCTTCCGGCTCTATCGGTTGTTCGGCCAGATATTCCATCTGCTCACACAGGGCGATCTGTTTGGGTTCTGTGGCAAAGCCTTGCCAGTCGCTCAGTTCCTGGAATTGCCCGGACAGCAGTTGCATCCTGGCCTGAAGCGGCTTGCGATGGCGTTGGTCGAGCTGCTGGAACTGATTTTGTGCCCGTTTGAGCAGTTGTTTGGATTCCCGGAAAAGCCTGGCTTCGAGGGCAGCTTCGAGCTCGGGAAGCGATGCCTGCAGGGCGTCGGACAGTGCCATCTGTTTTTCATGATTGGCATCTGCCGGTTTGGCTGGCCTGGGCTTGCCCGCTATTTTGCGAACCGGTGCCAGACCCGCGGGCTGAGGGAAGTCAGCGGGCCAATCTATTTGTTTCAAAAGCGCAACGGCTGTTTCTCGGTGAGCGTCGGTAGCCTGGTCGGTGTCGGCTACCTGGGTCAGCTCGGAAATGCCTTCCTGGGCCTGGCCAAAACGGCTCACGGCATTAAGATAATTGCGAAATGACAACATCTGCTGTTCGTAGTCTTTTTGCTCCTGTTTGCCAACCTGGGTTTCCCGGGTGGCTTCGAGCCAGCGGTTTTCCTGAGTTTTCTGGAGCGCATCCAGCGCGGACAGTGACGGCAGCTCGGTCGTTTCCGGGGATTTCAGATCCGCTAAGGTCCCACGCAGAAGCTCCAGGGTCTCCGCGCGCTGGCGTGTCTGTTCCTGGTGGCGCGCTTGTTCCTGTCGGTCGTGCTCCCTTTGCTTCAGGCGTTCGCGGCATTGATGCGTCGCATCCAGGAATTGTTGCGCCTGTTCCGGGTCGGCCTGACTTTCGACCGCACGCCAGTTTTCCTGCAGCGCCTCCAGCCGGGCCTGATAGAGTTTGGTGTTTTCGCTGGTGGCCTGGTCTTGTACCTGGCGGATCAGGTCTTTGATTTTCTCGCGAGTGGTTGCTTCGGCCACTTGCTGCTCTTTAACGCTTTGCAGGGCCTGTTTCACGGTTTGATAGACGCTTTTATCTCGCCCTTTCGCCTGTTTCTGTACCCGCTGAAGCTGGGCTTCTTCGTGAATGCCGGTGGCGGCTTGCAACCGGATGGCGGCCGTCGCACCGTCAATGGCAAGCGTAGCCCGTTGCGATTGATCCGGGTTGTTCTTTAGTTGCTGTTCCTGCTGCTCTCTGAGCAGTTGCCGGGTGTTGTCCTGTTCCTTTGGCTGTGCGGGTTCAGATTTTGCCGGGGCCCTGGGGCTGGTGATGGGTGTAGCCTTGCGGGACTTGAACAGTTTCTGAATGAATGCAGCCATATAAAGGTATCCTTCGGGATTGAAACCAGTCTGCGGTAGCGGCAAAGTGAGCCTCCACCGTTCATCGGCGCACAGGCGTGTGCCGGGGAGTTGAAACGATCGGCCGCTAGTCTAGCGTTTTGGGTGCATTTTCGGGAAGGGGCTTTATGGCAAAAGATGAAAAAGATCAGGGCCAGGAATACCGAGCCCGCTCCGTCGCCTTGCGTCTGTTGGCGCGACGTGAACACAGTCGCTACGAATTAGCACTGAAGCTGCGCCAGCGCCAGATTGATGTGGAAGTTATCGAGGCTGTGCTGGATGAGTATGAAAACGAAGGCTGGCTGGATGACCATCGTTTTGCCGATGTTTACGCACGCCAGCGAATGGATTCGGGCTACGGGCCGCTGAAGGTTTTGGCGGAGTTGCAGCAGCGAGGCGTAAACCATCGTCCGGATTGCCTGGCTGAGGCCTCTGACGATGACTGGTGTTGGCGTGCAATCCGGCTGCGTGAGAAGCGGTTCGGGTTAGGGTGTGTCGACAATGACCTGCCCGAAAAACTTCGGCAGGCGAGATTTCTCAACCGTCGGGGCTTTTCCGCGCTCCACGTGGAGCGGGCATTGGGTGCCCAGCTACCTGACGACCCTGATGAAGAGGCGGTGCCGGGCTAAGCGCAAGTCAGAGCGTTGGCGGTATCAGGTTCAGTTCTGGTGGCAGAGCTGCCCGAAGGTCATGGGTTTTGTCGATTAACGGCTCATTGCCGGCGACGGGTTCCGCCCCTTGACCCAGCCACACCAGCTCCTGGTTCGGTGCGCTCTCCGGCTGATCCGGTTCGGTAATTCGCGTCAGCACATCGTAGTAGCGGCGGATGTTCTGCACGTAGGTCACCGGCTCATGGCCGCGTGCGTACCCGAAACGGGTCTTCGTGTACCATTCTTTCTGCGCTAATAACGGCAAAAACTTTTTGACGTCCATCCAGCGATCCGGGTCTTTGCCGCCCGACTGGGTCAGCCTGCGGGCATCTTCCAGATGGCCAAAGCCGACATTATAGGAAGCCAGGGCAAACCAGGTGCGATCTGGCTCTGGAATGCGCTCCGGGATCTTGCCATGCACCATACGGAAGTAACGGGCACCACCTTCAATGCTTTCTTCAGGATCCAGGCGGTTATTGATTCCGACATGGCTGGCGGTGTTGCGGGTTAACATCATCAGTCCGCGCACTCCGGTAGGGGATACCGCATTGGGGCGCCAGTGCGATTCCTGATAGCCGATGGCCGCCAGCAATCGCCAATCCAGCTCTACCTCACTGGCATACCCCTGAAACAGGGACTGGTATCTGGGCAGGCGATTTTCCACATGATGCATGAATGTCCTGGCACCGACATAGTTGAGACGATCAAGGTGCCCGTAAAAGCGCTCCGCGAGCTGGGCCATGGAGCCGTCTTCGCGGGCTTGTGACAGGAATGCCGAGGCCGCGTTGGCCAGCGTGTTATCTTGCGCGGTGGGAAACAGCCAGACCAGTTCGCTGGGTTCATCAAGCGTAAAGCCGTCTTTGACCATGGGGAAATAGACGTGGTTCAGATCAAGCTCGTTTGATGAGACGGCGGCGTAAGCGATCTCACCCGTTTCCACTCTCGCCAGCAACCCGGCGGCGTCCAGTCCGGGGTGAACCTGTCGTTTGATGGCAGCGCCCTCTGAATTTTCGGAAATCACGTGCTCATGGTTGCTGTCGGCAAGCAAATGCAGGGTTTCCCCATTAAGATCTGCAAGTGATGAAGGCCGCGGGTAATCCCGGTGATAGACCACCACCGACTGAGCCTGGATGCCAATAGGCACAGCCCGGAACTTGCCTTCAAAATCCGGATGCCGGGTAAGCCCGGCCAGGCCAATGTGCGCGTAGTTTTTGGCAAGAACGGAGAGCACTTCGGAATTGTCCTCGGCGACACGAACCTTCAGCTCCACGCCCAGTTCGTCCGAAAATCGGCGTGCAAGCTCGTAATCGTATCCGGTCGCTGCGTTACGACCTTCGTAATAAATGGAGGGCGAAACGCGGGTGATGACGTGTAACGCGCCCTCATCTTTGACTTCCTGCAGCGTGGTCGGCTGTGTGCAGCCGGTAGTTGCAAGTGCTGCCGTCAGCATAAAGGCCAGTGGTCGGCAGGTACTGCTAGCGGTAATGGAAAAGCGCGTCAAATGCCTGATCTCCCTGTGAAGCTCAATGTTCAGGATGCGGTGACGGCGTCACTGGGTGTCCTGTTTCATGATGCCTGAGCCTGTCCATGCTCATGACATATGATCGCCTTTGCGACAGTCCGGGTCAATTAAGTTGATTAATTAATGTGCATAACAACGTCAATTGTACAGCAGGCAAAGAGCATGGCTTACGCTGTATCCTGAGTGCGGTTTCAAGTATGATGCGGCCTTCCAGACCTCCCCCGATTCGCGCGATACAGGTGATCCTCTCAATCATACCGCCGGTCCTGCGCAGGATCCTGCCGGTCGATCCCGTCCATATCCACACCGAGCGGATCATCGACCATGATGAGCATGCGGTCTACGGACAGAAGGAGTTCACCCCCTATTTCTCCGGGTTCTCCCGCGACCAGTTCATACCGCTGATCCGGGCCTTTGTCTTCTCCCATTATTATTAGTATAGCCTGATCCGGAAGAGACGTAGATT
>JAWOAO010000112.1:0-4905 GCA_046498485.1 Marinobacter sp.
TGGGGTCTGGGTTATTTCGGTCAGCCCCACATCATCGTGCGTTTTATGGCAATCCGCACTCTGAAAGACGTTCCGATCGCCCGTAACATCGGTATGGGCTGGATGGCTATTTCCCTGATCGGCGCCATCTCTCTGGGTGTCTTTGGCCGGGCCTACGCGATCCGTAACGGAATGGATGTCGCGGATCCGGAAACCATTTTCATCATCCTCTCGGACCTGCTGTTCCACCCGTTGATCACTGGCTTCCTCTATGCTGCCCTGCTGGCGGCGGTTATGAGTACCATCTCCAGTCAGCTGCTGGTGTCGTCGTCTTCACTCACGGAAGACTTCTACCGCCTGTTCCTGCGTAAGGAAGCGAATGACAAGGAATGCGTATTTGTTGGCCGGATCTGTGTTGTCCTGGTTGGTCTGGTAGCTGCCGTGATCGCCTCCGATCCGAACTCCCAGGTTCTGGCGCTGGTCAGTAACGCCTGGGCAGGCTTCGGTGCGGCGTTTGGTCCGCTGATTATCCTGTCGCTGATGTGGTCGCGCACCAACGGTGCCGGTGCCATCGCGGGTATGGTTGTAGGTGCAGCCACTGTAATAGTCTGGATTTCACTGGGCTGGAACGGAGAGTTCATGGGTGGCCCGGGCGTATACGAGATCATTCCTGGTTTCGCTGCTGCCCTGATCGCGATTATTGTGGTCAGCCTGGCTACGACGGACGCTGGCGAGTATCAGCACATCAAGCGGTAAGCAAGAGTGGTTACAACGCTCTGAGTAAAATCAGGGGCTCCTTCGGGGGCCCCTTTTTTGTGTTGGCGGAAGACACCGGTGACAGGTTGCTGGACACGGGGTGGGGTGCCTTTTCTGCCGGGAAAAAGATGTCTGAGCGAAGCGAGTTGTTTTTCCCAGAAGAAAAGGCACCCCGCTGCGGGGCCAGCTCCACTCCCAGTGTCGTCTGCACCTGTTCTGACAGACATAAAAAAACGCCAGCCCGAGGGCTGGCGTTGTCATGGAGCTAAACCTTGAAGGTCAGGTCTTAAGCAACGTTCGCTTCAGCCGCCTTGCTGGTGTATTTCTCCATCTTGTCGAAGCTGAGATACTTGTAGATCTCTTTCGACATGCTGTCCAGGTCCTTGGCGTACTCCATGTACTCCGCAGCGGAGGGCAGTTTGCCCAGTATCGCACCCACCGACGCCAGTTCGGCGGAGGTCAGGTACACGTTGGCACCATCGCCCAGACGGTTGGGGAAGTTACGGGTGGAGGTCGACAGCACGGTGCTCTTGGCAGCCACGCGGGCCTGGTTACCCATGCACAGGGAGCAGCCCGGCATCTCGGTGCGAACACCGGCGGTGCCGTAGATGTTGAAGTAACCTTCTTCCATCAACTGGGCCTGGTCCATCTTGGTGGGAGGGGACATCCACAGACGGGTCTTCAGGGGTTCCTTGTTCTGCGCCAGCAGTTTACCGGCGGCGCGGAAGTGACCGATGTTGGTCATGCAGGAGCCGATGAACACTTCGTCTACCTTGTCGCCAGCCACTTCAGACAGCGTGCGGGCATCGTCCGGATCGTTCGGGCAGCACACGATCGGCTCTTTGATCTCGTTCAGATCAATTTCCACGACGTGGGCATACTCGGCGTCCTGATCAGCGCGCATCAGCTTCGGATCAGCAATCCAGGCTTCCATCTGCTGGGCACGACGCTCCAGGGTACGCGGATCGCCGTAACCTTCGGCAATCATCCAGCGCAGCATGGTGATGTTGGAGCGCAGGTATTCAGCCACGGACTCTTCTGACAGATTGATGGTACAACCGGCTGCGGAGCGCTCGGCAGAGGCGTCCGACAACTCGAACGCCTGCTCTGCGGTCAGGTGCTCAAGGCCCTCGATTTCCAGGATACGGCCGGAGAATTCGTTGATCTTGCCTTTCTTCTCAACGGTCAACATGCCTTGCTTGATGCCGTACAGCGGGATCGCGTGAACCAGGTCGCGCAGGGTGATGCCCGGCTGCATTTCGCCTTTGAAGCGAACCAGAACCGATTCCGGCATATCCAGCGGCATAACACCCGTGGCTGCAGCAAACGCCACCAGACCAGAACCGGCCGGGAACGAGATGCCCATCGGGAAACGGGTGTGGGAGTCACCACCGGTGCCAACAGTGTCAGGCAGCAGCATGCGGTTCAGCCAGGAGTGGATGATGCCATCACCCGGACGCAGCGAAACGCCGCCACGGTTACGGATGAAGTCTGGCATGGTGTGTTGCATTTCCACATCGACCGGCTTCGGATACGCGGCGGTATGGCAGAACGACTGCATTACCAGATCAGCCTGGAAGCCCAGACACGCGAGGTCTTTCAGTTCATCACGGGTCATCGGACCGGTGGTGTCCTGGGAGCCAACGGTGGTCATGTGGGGCTCGCAGTAGGTGCCCGGGCGCACGCCCTGGCCTTCGTCCAGACCGCAGGCCTTGCCGACCATTTTCTGGCCCAGGGTGAAGCCCTTGGTGCCGGCTGCAGGATCGTTTGGCAGACGGAACAGGTCCGTTGCACCCATGCCCAGAGCAGCGCGGGCCTTGGCGGTGAGGCCACGGCCAATGATCAGCGGGATACGGCCGCCGGCCTGAACTTCGTCCAGAATCACGTCAGACTTGAACTTGAACTCGGAGATAGTCTCGCCGGCTTCGTTCAGAATCTTGCCGTCGTAAGGGCGGACTTCGATCACGTCGCCCATGTTCATGTCGTCGACCGGTGCCTCGAATACCAGGGCGCCAGCGTCTTCCATGGTGTTGAAGAAGATCGGGGCAACCTTGTTACCGATACAGATACCGCCGGCGCGCTTGTTCGGTACACCCGGGATGTCGTCACCGAAGAACCACAAAACCGAGTTGGTGGCAGATTTGCGTGAAGAACCGGTACCGACAACATCACCTACAAAGGCAACGGGCAGGCCCTTGGCTTTGATTTCGTCGATCTGGCTCATCGGGCCAGTAACGCCGGGCTCTTCCGGCTTCAGGCCGTCGCGTTCCATTTTGTAGGCAGCGCGGGCGTGCAGCGGGATGTCCAGACGGGACCAGGCATCCGGAGCCGGAGACAGGTCGTCGGTGTTGGTTTCGCCGGTCACCTTGAACACCACCATTTTGGTGCTCTCGGGAACCTTGTTCTTGTTGGTGAACCACTCGGCATTGGCCCAGGATTCAACCACAGACCTGGCAATCTCGTTACCGGCATCCATTTTGTCTTTGACGTCGTTGAAGGCGTCAAAC
The DNA here is from genome assembly GCA_046498485.1 of Marinobacter sp. Classification (GTDB taxonomy): domain Bacteria; phylum Pseudomonadota; class Gammaproteobacteria; order Pseudomonadales; family Oleiphilaceae; genus Marinobacter. The sequence continues at coordinate 3,243 of JAWOAO010000112.1, forward strand.
ATCAGCAGGGTATGCTTGAGTTCTTTGCCGGCCAGCTCGGCCAGTTCGGCGTTGTCCAGCAGGTCAACCAGCGTGGCGATGTTGTAGCCGCCCTGCATCATGCCCAGCAGCTGAACCGCTTTTTTATTGTCGATCAGCGGGGAAGAAGCTTCGCCTTTGACAATGGCAGTCAGGAACGCAGCCTTTACGTAAGCGGCTTCGTCTACGCCCGGCGGGACGCGGTTTTCCAGCAGGTCAACCAGGGTGTCTTCTTCACCCGCTGGTGGGTTTTTCAACAGCTCGATCAGACCTGCGGTCTGCTCGGCGGTCAAAGCTTTTGGGGGGATTCCCAGGGCTGCACGTTCAGCAACGTGTTCACGATAGGCTTCTAACACGATATGGACCCTCATCAGTTGGAATGTTCCTCGCCGGTGGCACAATGCCGGGCGGGAGTTTTTTGGCGAAAAGGCCGTAGGAGCCTCTGAATAACGCCTCAAGTCGCCGAGGGAGGCTTCAGGTTTTATTCAGAGACACCTTGATCTGGCGCTGTATTCTATAGGAAAGCCCTTATAAAGTTAAGTTGGACAGAGGTCGGAGAGATCTGTTAGCTGCGCTATACTGCGCATCTTTCTGAACCTGACCAGATCTGACGATATGAATGACGCTCTGCAAGAAATACATGACTTTCTGCCCTGCCGAACACCGGTCCGGTGGCTTGATAACGCGCTGGCCAATCAGGACTTGCTGCTGATTGACCATGCTCACTGTGAGAAAAAAGCAGCTTCGACCGCGCTCAGCCTGATGTACCGGTATGTCGATAACACCGAGCTGCTCAACAAGATGTCCCGCCTGGCTCGGGAGGAGTTGCGGCATTTCGAGCAGGTGCTGGCGATCATGGTAAAGCGGGGGGTGGCCTATACCCACCTTACGCCGGCACGTTACGCCGCCGGTTTGCGGGACATTGTGCGCAAGGACGACCCGGGCCGGCTGGTGGATGTGCTGGTGGTCGGTGCCATCATCGAGGCCCGTTCCTGCGAGCGCTTTGCCGCGCTGGCCCCGCATCTGGATGAGTCGCTGGCGGAGTTCTACAACAGCTTGCTGAAATCCGAGGCCCGCCACTACCAGGATTATCTGAAACTGGCGCAGCAGGCCAATGGCGGACCGGTGGAGGAACGGGTGGCGGAGTTCCTGGCCATCGAGCAGGCGCTGATCGAAACTCCGGATACCGAGTTCCGGTTTCACAGTGGGCCTGTGACAGCCTGCTTTTTTTCGCCACGAAATCCACGAAAGAACACGAAATTAGAGACAAAGACATCTTGGTTTTTTCAATCATGAATCTTTGTTCGTGTTCTTTCGTGGATTTCGTGGCTAAAAAATCTTTTGATCTTTTTTCCGTGTTCTTCCGTGGCAAAGCAAGTCTTTAAAGCTCTTTACACAGGGTCATCCAGCGGGCAATCCCGGCGCTGCGGTATTTCTGTTTGTGCAGGATGAAGTAGAAGTGGCGATCGAACTGGCGGTGGGAAATTTTAAGCGGCACCAGAGTGCCCCGTTTGAAGGCCTCGGCCAGCACCACTTCAGACAGGCAGCCAATGCCCAGGTTTGCCTCGACCGCCCGCTTGATGGCTTCGGTGTGTTCCAGTTCCAGCAGCACGTTCAGGTCCGGCAACAGCCCGTGTATGCCGCG
>JAWOAO010000210.1:0-5430 GCA_046498485.1 Marinobacter sp.
CGCAAGGCCTGCTCGGTGAAGTCGCCGCCGACCGGGTCGTAGATCATATCCACACCCTTGCCTTTGGTGAGCTTTTTGACCGCTTCTTTCAGGGATTCTTCTGAATAGTTGATCAACTCATCGGCACCGGCGGCCTTGGCCACCGCCAGCTTCTCGGCGGTGCTGGCCGCCGCGATCACTCTGGCGCCCATGGCCTTGCCCAGCTCCACCGTGGCCAGACCAACACCGCCGCTGGCACCGAGCACCAACAGCGTTTCGCCGGGCTGGATGTTGGCGCGCTGCTTCAGGGCGTAATACGACGTGCCGTACACCATCATGAACCCGGCGGCCTGCTCGTAAGGCATGCCATCGGGCAACGGCAACAGGTTGGCTTCCGGGGCCACCACTTCTTCTGCGAACGCGCCCCAGCCGGTCAGGGCAGCCACCCGATCACCCGGTTTGAAGCGGGTGACTTTCTCGCCCACGTCGATGACTTCGCCGGCCAGTTCGCCGCCCGGGGAAAACGGCAGCGGTGGCTGCAGCTGGTATTTGCCTTCAATGATCAGGGTGTCCGGAAAGTTCAGGCCGGCGGCCCTGACCCGGATTTTCACGCCTCGGCCCTTCGCTTCCGGGCTGGCTATGTCTTCGATGACCAGCTTTTCAGCGGGACCGTGTTCCTTGCACAGAATGGCTTTCATGTTCTCTCCTGGTGACTTGAGCCCAGGTCGACGGAGCGCAATTTTTGGGCTCAAACATTGTTTTGTTCAGCTTTTTTGACTGGCATCAAGCTAAACGCAGTTACACCATGAAGCAAATCAAGATCGCTTATCGTTTCTCATAAACACGGTTAATGCAGAATCAGAGCATCGTTGCGACCACAACCAATGCCACGACCAAACAGATGACGGCGGCAATCAACCCTGCTTTAAGGCCTGAGGACAAGGCTTGTGGGGTTGCTGAGGTCTTACGGTTGGCTTCATCGTAGTTCACCGATTTCTGGTCCTGGCTGGAACAGCGGATCAGGTCGATCATTTCTTCGCACTGCTCGCTGTCAAAAGCCACCGGGTTGAATTCCGCCAGTTTGTGGCGATCAAGAAAGGCCTGCACGTCTGCTGACGAAGGCACATATTTCATCGACCAGTTGGTGAAGGTCCGCTCAGCAACAGGCTCCTCAATCAGAATCCGCATATTGCGGTGCCGTGGATCTTGCTGGATGCGCTGGTAGGTAGCCCTGACCGCACCTTCCTCGCCCTCAAGGTATTGGAAAAACCGGTTATCGCTGTAATACAGCCCACCCACTATGCTCACTTTGGCGTTGTTCCGCCTCGAAACCAGCAAGATACGGGCTACGTGGGGCTCGATGCCTCTTTCCAGCGTTTTAGCTTCAAAGGTGGCTTCACTGGCATAGGCAAGGCGAATCAACGGCATTTAGTTGTACTCCGGATGAATGAAAACGAGCGGGCGCCGTCCTTACGTTCTGTCGGGGACAGACAGATCACTGACCGCGCCGCGCTCAGGCAACGGTTCGCCCCGGATGAATCCCTGGCCGAATTCCGCTATCCTTCGCGCACCTGATTTGAATGTAACTGATCCCGTACACCTTCAGCACCAGAGCCTGCCATGTTCGATATCATCTATATACTTGAAATGATAGGCATTGTGGCGTTTGCCATTTCCGGCATGATCGTCGCGCGCTCGAAGAATATGGATCCTGTGGGGGTTTTTGCGATCGGTTTCATCACTGCATTAGGTGGTGGCACCCTACGGGATCTGATCATGGATAACCATCCTCTGTACTGGATCAAGCATCAGGAACAGCCGATTCTGATTCTGGCCATGGCGGTGGTGTTCAGTTACTGGAATCGGGCTCACACCCTCAAAGAATCTCGTATTGTGTTCCCGGATGCCATTGGTCTGGGCATCTTTTCCATCCTCGGTGCCCAGCTTGCGCTGGATCTTGGTCACTCCTGGTTTATCGCCTCGATGCTGGGCGTGATGACGGGCACCTTCGGCGGTGCCCTGCGGGATACCCTGTGCAACGAAGTGCCGTATATTTTCCGCAAAGACCAGATCTACGCGTCCATCGCCTTCGCTGGCTGCTGGCTGTACTTTGTCTGTCAGTGGTATCTGGAAAGCGAATCCATCGCCCTGACCATCGGCCTGCTGTTCATTGTGATTGTTCGCATGGCGGCGGTGCGCTTTGATATCCGGCTGCAACGGGATCACATGGTAACCTGAACAGTCAATCATCCCTTGGCCTCAGCTTCCTGAGTCGGTAAGATTGCCGTTTTTTCACCCGGCTCATAATTTCCGCACCCACACAGACTTCCAAAACTCCAACCCACGAGCATCCTGAGAGGCCGACCCCCGTCATGCTTGAGCGACTGTTCCAACTCGAGGCCCACGGCACTACTGTTCGTAAAGAAGTGGTAGCGGGCATCACCACCTTCCTGACCATGGCTTATGTAATCGTGGTCAACCCGAGTATTTTGTCATCCACCGGAATGGACTTCGGAGCGGTTTTCGTCGCCACCTGTATTGCCGCTGTTATCGGCACTCTGATTATGGGTCTGTGGGCCAACTACCCGATCGCCCTGGCGCCGGGCATGGGCCTGAACGCGTTTTTCTCGTTCACCGTCGTTGGCAGCATGGGCTACAGCTGGCAGGTGGCGCTGGGCGCGGTCTTTATTTCCGGTTTTCTGTTCTTCCTGCTGAGCATTTTCAAGGTCCGGGAATGGATCATCAACAGCATCCCCCTGTCTCTGCGCTTTGGTATTTCGGCCGGCATCGGCTTTTTCCTGGCGCTGATTGCCCTGAAAAACGCCGGTATCGTGGTCGACAATCCCGCCACTCTGGTCAGCCTGGGCGATGTGAAAACCCCGGAAGCCCTGCTGTTCTTTGGCGGTTTTGTGCTGATCTGCGCCCTGGCCTTCCGGCAGATCACCGGTTCGGTCATGATCGGCATTATCGCGGTGACCGGCGCGGCTATCATGATGGGCCTGGTGGAGTATCAGGGCATTGTCTCTGCGCCCCCGAGTATTGCCCCCACCTTCCTGCAACTGGACCTGGCCGGCGCCCTGAATGTGGGTATGATCAGCGTGATCTTTGCCTTCCTGTTTGTGGATCTGTTTGACACCTCCGGCACCCTGGTCGGTGCCGCCCAACGCGGCGGCCTGCTGGACAAAGACGGCAAACTGCCGCGCCTGGGCCGTGCCCTGATGTCTGATTCGGTCGCCACCATGTCTGGCGCGGCTCTCGGCACCTCGACCACCACCAGTTACGTGGAATCCACCGCCGGTATCGCCGCCGGCGGTCGCACCGGCCTGACCGCAGTCGTGGTTGCCCTGCTGTTCCTGGCGTGCCTGCTGTTCTCGCCCATCGCCAGCATTATCCCGCCCTACGCTACCGCCCCCGCGCTGCTCTATGTGGCTTGCCTGATGGCCAGCGGCCTGAAGCTGGTCGACTGGGATGACATCACCGATGTCGCACCCGCGGTGGTAACCGCGCTGATGATGCCACTGACCTTCTCCATCGCGCACGGCATTGCCCTTGGTTTTATTACCTATGTCGCGGTGAAAGCATTGGCGGGCAAGTGGTCGGATCTGAACTGGAGCGTTACCATCATCGCTCTCGTATTCGTACTGAAATTCATGTTTCTGGATGTGGCTTAGGCCGCCTCTGACACAGGTGATTTATGGATTATTTTGCACAGACAATTAAAAAAGCCATTCGCACCGTTCCGGACTGGCCCAAGCCCGGTGTGTCATTCCGTGACATCACCACGGTGCTGCAGGACAAAACCGCCTTCCGCAAACTGATCGACGCCTTTGTCCACCGTTACCACGGCCAGCACATCGATGCGGTGGCGGCAGTCGATGCTCGCGGCTTTATCATCGGCTCGGCGCTGGCGTACGAGCTCAACGCCTCACTGGTGCTGGTGCGCAAGAAAGGCAAGCTGCCGTTCGACACCCTGGTGGAAGACTACGAACTGGAATATGGCACGGCCTCGGTCGAGCTGCATAAAGATGCCTTCAAACCCGGCGACAAAGTAGTGCTGGTTGATGACCTGATCGCCACCGGTGGTACCATGCTGGCAGCCACCCGTCTTATTCGCCGCATTGGCGCGGAAATCGTCGAAGTGGCGGCAATGATTGACCTTCCGGATCTGGGCGGTTCCCGCAGGCTGCAGGAAGAAGGCTTGCAGGTCTATACTGTGTGTTCATTCGAGGGGGAATAACCCTTTATTCAGAACCACAGGAGGCGACCATGCCCGAGTATCAGCACCACTGGAAAGACGGCACCCCCGTTCATCTGCCCCTTGGCAAAATCGTGTGCATTGGTCGCAACTACGCCGAACATGCCCGGGAACTGAACAACCCGGTGCCGGATGAACCGCTGCTGTTTATCAAGCCGGCCACGGCAGCAGTGCATATCACCCGCCCGCTGGACTTTCCGCGAGACCGGGGTGAGGTGCATTTCGAAACCGAACTGGCTGTGCTCATTGGCCGCCCGCTCACCAATGCCTCGGCCAGTGACGTCGAAAGTGCCATCCTCGGCTACGGCCTGGCCCTGGACCTGACCCTTCGGGACTTACAAAGCAAACTCAAGCAAAAGGGCCAGCCCTGGGAGCGCGCCAAAGCCTTTGACGGTGCCTGCCCCCTGTCGCCTTTTGTGGCGGCCGACAAACTTCCCAACGGCGACCTTCACTTTACCCTGGACATTGACGGCCAACGTCAACAGTCCGGTAACAGCCGTGATATGCTGAACCCGATTGTGCCGCTGATCGCCCACATCAGCCACCAGTTCACCCTGCTACCAGGCGACGTGGTGCTGACCGGAACGCCAAAAGGCGTGGGACCACTGGTTTCAGGCCAGACCCTGTCTCTGGAACTGGAAGATGTGCTTTTTGTGGAAACTACAGTGGTCTGAATTGCCCGCCTGAACGCATATTCAGGCGAACCTTTTTGTTTCAGGGATACCAGCACCACCATGGCCAGGAAACCGGTTACCTCACGCACAGGGCGATTTTTCAAGCTGGCGGGCATGACAGCCTCCGTTGCAGGCCAGTACGCCGGCCAGAGAGCCCGAAGTATGTTTCGCACCGTCGATGACGAAAGCGCTCAGAGCGAAAGCTACACGCGCATGGCCGACCAGATTGCCGACACCCTTGGTGAACTCAAGGGTGCGGTCATGAAAGTGGGACAGATTGCTTCCCAGACCCAGGATTTCCTGCCCAAAGAGTTTTCCAACGCTCTGGAAAAGCTCCAGAAAGAAGCCCCGCCCATGCCGTTCGAGGTGATTCTGGAGCAGGTGGAGCAGGAGCTGGGCAAACCGGTTGGTGAGCTGTACGAATACCTTCAGGAAACCCCCTACGCCTCTGCTTCCATCGGCCAGGTGCACCGGGCGCGATTGCACGACGGCACCGATGTCATCGTCAAGGTTCAATACCCG
>JAWOAO010000258.1:0-4402 GCA_046498485.1 Marinobacter sp.
TGAGTGCTTCTGCCTCCGGCACCGGTAGTTCCGGGTAGCGAAGCTTGTCGGCCCGGAACAACTCACCGGTGCGCATCACCATACGGGTGAGCAGGGCCCGGGAGCCAGTGTTCAAGCCAGCATAAGCCGCCAGCCGATCCCGCTCTTGCCCGGTCAGCAAGTCACTGTGATGGTCAGCTACCCAGGCCACCAGGATGTCCATGTTCTCCAGATAGTAAAGCGGGTTATCCAGGCTTGCAGGAACCGGTCTGTGCGTGATCATACGGCCTTATGGTCAGGTGGCAACGGAGTCACAGACTTTACGATGGAAACCGGACAGGCTCAAACCTGATTCCATGCACAAAAATTAATCAAGGCAGACCTTGCCAACTTCTGTAATGATAACTATTATCATTTACATCAAGACAAGGAGGACACCATGAAATTTCTTTGCCCACGCCACCGCCGGATGTTTACCAGCCTTTCCCTTACCGAACAGAACGATCTGTGGCTGTTCTGGATGGAATACGCCTTTACCTTCTGCGAAACCGCAGAGACGGAGAAGGTGATTGCCGCCACCGGCAGCGCCTTTGACCTGGCCTGCCTGGCCAGAGCAGACCACCCGGACTGTATGCACGTGGAGCTTACGCTTTCAGCCATTCTGGTATGCCGCACCCTCAGGGACCGTGGCGATCATGCCGCGGCCGACTATGTGCTGTTCAGCGCCCTGGAAAGCCTGCAAGCTGCCGATCCTTGCGATGGCAGCGCCAGCGGCGGCTGCAGTACCGGTCAATGTGTTGAGGTGCTGCTGGATACGTCCCGGCAAGCCAGCTTTTTCGCGGACTACCTGAACTGGCCCGAGACACCACTGGCGCCTCAGGAAAGACAACCTGCAATGGTCGCTCACTAATACCCAGGAGGGATTATGGGCATGGCATTCAATGTCCCGGAGGTATCTCAGAACCGTCAGGCTGAGGCTCAAGACCGCCAGCAACCTCAGATACCGGTCGCCGCAGGCTGCAATCGAACCCCGGCAATCTTCCAGACGCCTTCGGTCAGCACCATCCGGTAATAGGCGTCCCAGCGCTTGCCCTCAGGCCCTTGCAACCTGACCGCCTGAATATCAAATGAGCCGTGGGGCACGCGCTCGGTAAATTCGATCGCGGTGGCGCTGTGCACCGCAGGATAAGCCTCGCGCACCATATCCATGAACACTTGCGACGTTCCGAAGCGGCGCTGGACACCCTCAGAGGCAAGCGCCCACGCCTGATCGCCATCATTGTTGGCGAAAGCTTCGATCTGGCTGAGAATCGCATCCCGGATCTCCGCATCGGCGTTGCTGGCTAAAGGTCGCGCAGACCAGACCAGCGCAACAATAAGGGCGACCAAACACGCCAGAATTACCCCATGTTTGATGTTGTTGCCTTCGAGTGCCATAACAACCACCTTTAATTGCACAACTTTTAATCAATACGCTGGCAAGCGCAGCACAGATCCGTCCGTCAGCTTTACTGCGGTAAGGCGCAGTTCAATTTTGTTCATCGCTGCTCATTTATTGACCTGTCACCGAGTGGGTCTCGTATACATCATTACGACAACAAAACCGTTGGAGACTGCTATGCAGATGACCGAGCTTGAACTCAGATCCCACAAACGCGACACGATTTCCTCGCTTGAACTTGTCTCTATCGAGGGGCGATATTACCTGGCGAGATTCTTTCTGGATGGCAAGGGCTATGTGTTAAGCGATCCCTATGATAAGGCCGTTCTGTTCAGCGGAGCGGCCTCGGCAAGAGATTTTTTTCGCGACTTTCATATAGAGCACACCGAAATCATCCCGGCCACGGGGACCGATGAGATGATCGGTATGCCCGATAGCAGCAGCGAACCCATGAAGGTGCCTCTGTAGGCACCTTCATGGGCACGATCACTCCCTTTTCTCGGTGGCTTACGACGCTGTTTGTCGCTTGGGGTCGGTAAGATTTCCTGTCATCAGTCGTTTCTGACTGTCCGCTTCTGTGGACACATACGGTAACCTGTTGCATCAGGATTGAACCGAACACCAGACAAGGCACCCCATGGCAGCTCCGTCCACCGTTGAACCCGCCACCATCGAACCCGGCTTTCACGCCATCCACGCCAATCATCTGGAAGACCTGCGCCGGGCGGTGGTGTACATCTGCCGGCAAAATCCGATGCCGCCGCTGCAAAGCGAGACCTTTCTGGTGCAGAGCAACGGCATTGCCCAGTGGTTGAAGCTGGCACTGGCGGAGAAGCGCACGGACGACGGCGTGGACGGCGGGCTGGGCATTGCCGCTGGCATGGATTTCCTGTTCCCGGCCCGGTTTATCTGGCAGGCCTATCGGGCGGTGCTGCACGACGGTGAAGTACCGGAGCAGTCACCGTTCGACAAACGCCGGCTGGTGTGGCGGCTGTACCGGTTGCTGCCGGCACTGGTCAGGCAGGATGAGGCCTTTACCCCGCTGGCCCGGTTTCTGGACGGCACCGATACCGACCTGCGCAATTTCCAGCTGGCCGAGAAAGTGGCAGACCTGTTTGACCAGTACCAGGTGTTCCGCGCCGACTGGCTGGCGGCCTGGGAGCAGGGCAAGGATGTGGTGATCACCGCCCGCGGCGAAGAAAAGCCCCTGGAGCTGGAAAACTGCTGGCAGCCACTGCTCTGGCGCAAGCTGGTCGACGACGTCGGCGCAGCGGCGCAGACCAGTCGCTCGCAAATCCACACCCGCTTTATGGAGCAGGGCCAGCGCATTACGGCACCGGCCAATCCGGCCCGGCTGCCCAGTCGCATCGTGGTGTTCGGGGTATCCTCCTTACCCCGGCAGGCACTGGAGGCGCTGTATGTGCTGAGCCGGTTCAGCCAGGTGGTGCTGTGTGTTCACAATCCCTGCCAGTTCTACTGGGCCGATATCATCAGCGACCGGGAACTGCTGAAAGCCGAACGCAAGCGCGGCGCGGCCCATCCGGTGCTGTCACAGATTGACGATCCGGACCAGCTGCACCAGCACGCCAACCCGCTGCTGGCGGCCTGGGGCAAGCAGGGCCGGGACTACATTCGCCTGCTGGACGAATTCGACAACCCGGACGACTACCGCAGCAGCTTCCAGACCCCGGACCAGAAGATCGATATCTTCTCGGAACACGGCGCCGGCGAGGAGCCTTGCCTGCTGCACCAGCTGCAAAACGATATCCACAACCTGACCCCGCTGCAGGAGATCCGCGCGCAACAGCGGCAGCTGGCGCTGACCCGCGATCACTCCGTGGTGTTCCACAACGCCCACGGCCCCCAGCGGGAAGTGGAAATCCTGCACGACCAGCTGCTGGCCGCTTTTAACACCGACCCGAACCTGCGGCCCCGGGATATCATCGTGATGGTACCGGATATCAATGTCTATGCGCCCCACATTCAGGCGGTGTTCGGCCGCTATCAGCCCGGCCGCAAGCGCCACATTCCCTTTACTATTTCGGACCAGGGCCAACGCCATCACGAACCGGTACTGATCGCCCTGGAAACCCTGATGTCACTGCCGCGCAGCCGTTTTGGCGTGAGTGAAATCATCAGCCTGCTGGAAGTGCCGGGCATCCGCGACCGCTTTGACATCGGCGAAGACGAGATTCCCCTGGCCCGGCGCTGGGTGGAAGGCGCCAACATCCGCTGGGGCCTGCACGGTCAACACCGGGAAAGCCTGGCATTACCGGCGGCGCTGGAGCGCAACACCTGGCAGTCCGGCCTGCGGGCCATGCTGCTGGGTTACGGCATGGGCGAGGACGAACCCTGGGCCGGCGTGGAGCCTTATGGCGAGATCGGCGGCCTGCAGGCCAGCCTGGCCGGGCGTCTGAGTGAATTCGTGCATCAGCTGGAAGCCCTGTGGCAGGCTCTGCAAACCACCCGCACCCCGGGCGACTGGGAAATTCTGTTCTCGGCCATGCTCGGGCAGTTTTTCCACAAGGTGGAAGGCAGTGATCTGCTGCTGCTCAACCGGTTCCGGCGCCAGCTGGAACAATGGCTGGACGATGCCCTGGCCGCTGGCCTGGACGCTCAACCCTTGCCCCTGAACATCGTCAAGGATGTACTGCTCGACGGCCTGGACGAAGGCGGACTGAATCAGCGCTTCCTGGCCGGCAAGGTCAACTTCGCCACCCTGATGCCGATGCGGGCCATACCCTTCCGCAAGGTGTGCCTGCTGGGCATGAACGATGGCGACTACCCCCGCAGTCACCACCCGGCGGATTTCGACCTGATGGCCCGGGACTACCGCCCCGGCGACCGCTCCCGCCGGGAGGATGATCGCTATCTCTTCCTGGAGGCCCTGCTCTCTGCCCGGGAGCGCCTGGTGATCAGCTGGGTGGGGCGCAGCATCCGCGACAACAGCCAGCGGCCCCCCTCTGTCCTGGTGGGGCAGCT
>JAWOAO010000270.1:0-2733 GCA_046498485.1 Marinobacter sp.
TTGCCCTGTGATTTGGCTGAAACTGTCAAAGATAGACAGAATCATCAGCCAGTGGGTAATGCCCAAGGTGCCCAGCCCGGCGAAGCCACCGCTGAAGGCCACCACCGGCAACAACAGCAGGGCGGCGGTCAGAAAGCAGATAAAGGCGGTGGTAAACACCGGGGTGCCGGCAGAATTGTAGCGACTGGTCAGGGTAAAGCCGGTGTACACCGCCGCCGCCAGCAGCGCCATCAGAATGCCCGCCAGGCGCAGAGTGCCGGCGGTACCCATATCACTGATCACCAGCATACTGGTGCCAATGATGGCGGCCACCGCGGCCAGAATGGTCAGCAGACCGGGTTTTTCTCCCAACAGCGGCGCTGCCAGAATAGCGACCAATACCGGCGGCAGGCACAGAGAAATCAGCGTAGCAATGCCGGCACCGGTCAGATCCACCGCCATCAGGTAGCTGCCCTGGTAAAATGCCTGGAACAGCCCCATGGCAAACAAGGGCACCAGTGCCTTGCCGGTCAGTTTTCTCAACGAACTCCCGGCCACGTGCTGGCCCGGATGCGCAGCCTCGAGCTGGCGCTGTTCGCGGCGCATGAGAAGCCAGAAAAAGGGCAGGGCTACCACCAGCCGCAGCAGGGCCAGTGTGATGGCGGCCAGCTCAGTGCCGGTAAACAGGAACTTGGCCACAATGCCCGTGGTACCCCATAGCAATGCCGCCAGAGCAATAAAAAGAGCGCCTTGGATCATGGGAACTCGTCAGAGTTGGGTGTACAGGAGCGGGCAAGATTAACAGCGGTGGGCGAGCGATGCCAGTGGTGCAGGAAACGGGCAGCGGTGCGCTGCCCGGGAACACTTACTCGATCGACAAACGCTCGGCGTTGTTCTCAACCGTGCGGGCACCAATGCCTTTGACGTTGGCCAGGTCTTCAACAGACTGGAACGGGCCGTTTTCATCGCGGTAGGTGACGATGGCTTTGGCCTTACTTTCGCCAATGCCGTTCAACGAGGCCAGCACCGTGACGTCGGCGGTGTTGATGTTGATGGCGCCTGGTTCGTTGGCGTGGGCAAAGCCCGAGATCAGGGAAAACAGCAGGACGAGGGTTGCCAGAATGCTTGTGTGCTTCATTGGAGAGCTCCGTATTTTCAGGTGACGTTGTTATGTTTCGTCAGAGGGAGGCAAGCCAATGCTGGATGGTGCTGTCATTCGGCGTGGGTGCAGTGTGATCGGCGAAAAAGGGTATTACGCAGGTGCGGGTGCGAGTGCACGGAAGGGGGACTACTATCCGTGTAGTCCCGAATTCCGTGGCTGACCCCTGCCTGGTCCATCAGGCTGTGCATCATCCTGAGCACGTCGTCCTTGCGATCTTCCCTGTAGCCCTGATCCGTCGGGCAACTCCAAATTCCCTGGAGCTCTCTTCCCTGAACCAACATCCGTGCTGGCTTGTCATCCCTGACACCAACCATTCTACGCGGGGCAGATTCATTAAGAATCGGACATCCGCCCCCTGGCGCGTGCGATATATCTCACCCGCTTGTGAGCCGCGAGGTGAACGCCAATTCATTGTTTGGCCGGGATTTTCCGGGCAACTTCTTGCCCGGATCGGTGCGCCTCAGCCGCTTCCTTGATCCGCTCCATGGTAATTTCCCGCACCGCCTTCTGGCTGGTCCGGATGTGGGTGGTCAGCCGGTCTGCGGCCTCCGAGGCATGACCGGTCCTCAGGGCCTCCAGAATCCGGGCGTGCTCCAGGTAGGTGGCATCGACCCGGTCATCGCGGGTAAAGTCCAGCCGCCGGATGGTGCGCAGCCGGTCGGTAATTTCCCGATGAATACGGGTCATCTCCCGGTTGCCGGCGGCGGCCACCAGATCACAGTGAAAACTCTCATCCAGCGCCCGCACCGTGCTGCCCACGGCGCGCTCGGAGGGGTGATCCGGGTTCCAGATGGCGGTCAGCGTGCGCACCGCCGACGGCTCCTCCGCCAGTGCGCAGATCTTGTGCATGGCAGCCCGCTCCAGAGTAATGCGCAGGTCGTACAGTTCTTCCACCTGCTGGAAATCAAACGGCTTCACCTGCCAGCCACTGCGAAAAAACACCTCCACAAAGCCTTCCCGCTGCAACCGATACAAAGCCTCCCGCACCGGCGTCCGGCTGGCACTCAGGCGCGCACCGACATCGCCCTCGCTGAATTTGTCCCCAGGAATCAACCGGAACTCAAAAATATCGTCCTTCAGGGCGTCGTATACCCGGTTTGCCATGGAGGCTTTTCTTTTGGTGGTTGTTGCCATTTTTCCGTTCGCCCTCTTTATGGAATGCGGGAGGTCTCTTGGTTTGGAGTATGGCGCTGGGTGTGGGGGTCGGGGAGGCTTTTCAAAAGACGCCGTGAATACGTCCCTGTAGGCTTGAGTGCGACATCCCTGTCGCACACACTTTTGAAAAGCCTCCCCGACCCCCACACCCGACTCCCTGTGCCTGCGAGAGCCTGATGCTGATAAACACGTCGCGGCTGCTGCCCACTAACCTTTAACCTTGTTTCCAAGGGGCTGTTCATTCTTCCCTGGCCGCAATCTGCCAAGCCAGACAAGCCGCTGTGCGGGACACCCACCACAGACTGTGCGCAGCAGGGATGCTGCGCCCAAGCCTACATGGACGTATTTACGGCGTGTCTGTGGAGGGCGTCCCGCACAGCGGCTTGTCTAGCGTGTGCAGATTGCGGCTGTAAAAATATGTACGGTTTGTTTGAAAC